>PWJF01000190.1 GCA_003560935.1 Ignavibacteriales bacterium | reverse complement strand
GGATGCACGCACTTCTTGCGCAGTAATGCGACCCGTTTCTTCAGCGTAGTCGGTATTCCACGTTGCGGCAAGATTGATCGATTGAGGAAACAATGTAGCATCCATCGTATAGTTTGCGCCGTGAATAGCATCGATGCCGTAGAGCACCGGAATCCCCAGACGGGATTGATTGACAGCTATATCCTGAATTGCCGTGATAACGTCATGCCGCTCATCAACGGTGTATGCGTGGAACGGTATGTTCAATATCGAGCCGACATTTCTCTCAACAACCGCGTAGTGTAATTTCTCTTCATCAATTATACCGGGAGGAATAACATCTCCATCGTCGTCCGTTTGGCAGATCACCCGAATCGTTACCTGCGTCATCTGCCCGACTTTCTCGACAAGGGTCATTTCATCGATCAAGGAATCGATCTTTACTTCAGTATTCTCATTCACTGAAAACAATTGAGCGGATAAGTTTATAATTAATACTATTCGTAAATCCGTATAATCCCCATCTCTGTCCCCGCGCCCAGGTTAACGTTTTCGGCAATAATTCGGGCTCGTCTTTTAATGCCAATGCCATATTGATACTCTGCACGCGAGCTACTTCGAAGGCATTTTCTATCAGTATCTCCATCTCCATGACATCACTGTCATTCTCTCCCCGACAACCAATCAACATCAATACGACGATCAATAGTACGGAAGTTTTATTTCGCATTTTATGTCCAAAATTTGAGTATCTTTATCCTTCCTCCACATTTTGTTCGTTTCGTTTTTTCACCAACTCCGTGTTGATCTCTTTCATAGTATTATCGTCAAGCCTGTAATAATACAAACAGATAACACAAAGCAATGCACCTATACCCGCAAACACACTTATCAACAGGCGAATGCCGAGTATCGACAGGTCGCTTTGTTCAACGCCCGGCTCATACGCAAACGCCGCCAGTATCCAACCGCTGAACGCCCCGCCGAGTGTCCAGCCGAACTTCTGTGACATAGATGAGGATGAAAAGATCAATCCGGTAGCACGGCGACCGTTTTTCCATTCCGAGTAGTCGGCAATATCGGCAAACATCGACCAGATGATCGGCAGGTTGATACCGGTCGTCACACCGATTATGAAATTGAGTATGAACATCAACTCAACCTGATGTGGTAGTATGAAGTACAAAGAAAAACTCAATATAGTCGTTGCAATCATAAATGAGAAAAAGGTTTGTCTCTTACCCAATCGCTTGGCAACCGGCTTCGCAAACAATACGCCGACAATATTGGCAGCCAACCATATCGACATATATGTAGACACCAACACCGACGGACCAACGGTGCCGAAGTAAATTACATCCTGCGGTCCGACATAATACCGGAAATAAAAAATCATCGCCGCCTCCCGCAGTGAATTAAAAATAAGGAACGAAATATTAGCAGCCAGCATTATAAACCAAGGCCCGTTTTTGATGATATCTTTCAGATCATCCTTGAGCTTGTTTCTCTCTATGGGCGGCTGTAATCGTTCCTTTGTTCCGGCAAAGGTAAAAATAAACAAGCCCGCTGCCAGTACGGAATAAATCCCGACCGTCACCTGATATCCTACGGCGCTGTCCAGACCATTACCGAAATATTCTATCAAATAAGTCGCTGTTGCGGTAATTAACAGTCCGCCAGAAAACGCCCCGAGAAACCGGTAAGATGCCAGAGAAGTCCTTTCTACCGTGTTCGTTGACATCACTCCCATCAAGGCCGCATACGGTACGTTAACTGCGGTATATACCATCATCATCATCGTGTAGGTAACATAAGCATATATTATTTTACCGGTTGCGCTGAGATCGGGGGTGGTAAAGGTCAATATACCGATAATCGCAAATGGTACGGCTACAAATAATAAATAGGGACGAAATTTCCCCCAGTGTGTTTTCGTCCTGTCTGCAATAAGCCCCATGATGGGATCATTTGCGCTGTCCCATATCCTCGTAACCAGGAACATTGTTCCCACGGCGCCTGCCGCTATTCCGAAAACATCCGTATAAAAAAACAACAGGAACATCGAGAAAAGCTTCCAGAACATTGACGATGCAAAATCGCCTGCCCCGTATGCAAGCTTTTCTCTGAATTTAATGGGTGCGTGTGTGTTTGCGTTGTCCATTTTATTTCTTCATTTTCATCATACAAATTTACTGTTATCGAAAACTCTGTTCAAGATCACCCACATATACTCTGTAATATCCAGTCCCCACTATTGTATCCCCGTTTTCATCCGGATAGAATAAATGTTCACGCGGTATTAGCTTAATGGTGATTTGCCGGCTTTCTCAGGAGTGCATTACTGTCGTCAACATAACAAGCCGGTAGAGCAAGCAGAAACATCGCGAATAATACGATAAAAAATTTCCAGTGTATCTCCTTACAATTAATCATTCAATAAATAATCCGCTGCCATTGCAAGTATCAAAAAATCCATCGTCCCGCCGCCCATAACATATTCCGACTGCTGCCAGAAATACGGCCAGATTTTAAGTTCCGGCAGGTCGGGTCGAATTAACGCCGTTCCGCTCGCAACACCGCCCGGAATATATGACCACTCATCTCTATTGGTACCGTATGCAACCAATAATGAATTGACGCCGACACCGGACACAAATGATGCGGTGTTCTCACCCGGATGAACACCCAACACAAAGTTGAGTGCATTGAATGCATAGTCGGAGGAAAATAACCCGGGGAAACCGAGATGAAGAAACAATTGCTTCACTCCGAATGCTTGAATACCCCATCCGGCACCCCAGATATGCGGCCGGTACGGTACACCATATGGATTCTCTTTCTGCTGTTCTGTTACTTCTTTGTATGCATCTTTCACTGCATTTTCGATTTTCTCTGTAAAACCTGCATCACTCAGTTTTTTCTCTATTCTTCCTACCACTTCACTGAACTCAAAAATATCACCGGCTATCACATCGATATTTGTCAGAATCACATTTTTATATTCTTCATTCGATGTCGTCAGATAGAGTTCCGCGGCGGCATTCAAACGGTTTTTAACATTTGCCGAAGCGTTTGATCGATACAGCTCTTCGGCAACCCGTAGACTTTTATCTGCCAATTCCGGATTAAACTCGAATAATGAACGGCTTGCCGCAGCAAGACGCTGTGCGACATACAATTCTCTTTGGGGATTATCCTCCGTAAATACCCAACGGTCGTCCATGGGAAGCGGTCGATTGAGTACGGGATCGATCTCATTTTCTCGGTAAATAAGATTATCCGACATCGTCGCAGCATCACCAAGATGAACATACTGTTTTAATGTAGGTGATATAATCCCGCGATACAATCTGCCCATCGTCTCATATGCACCGACAATAGACAGTACGCCGTGTTCAAGTTGCTGCAGGATGTCAGGCTTTCCATCCGGTGTAAGCAGTTTTACTAATCTGTTTTCCTGATCGATGGTTGTGCCGTCGTATTCGTCATTGAAAAGTTCATATGCAAGAGCGAGTTTATATACCGTTTCTGCCTGTGACTCTACCCGGATATCGTAATCACCGGCGTCATGCCAACCGCCGATATTCAGACCGGGCACATGGTCGCCCGTGTTGAAATCCGTCAATGTAGATTCACCCTGTATATAACCGTCGAAATGATTATGATTTGTTGGAGCCATCAACGCATCATCCATATGACATAGTCCGTGCCAGACTTTATATCGGTCCTCGACACGCATGTGGCACATCTGTACCGGCAGGAAATACTCCAACGTCGGATGCCAGACGTGTCTGGAAAATATATCACGTTTTATCTCAAAGACGTGTGAATCCACATCGCCGTATCGTATCCTGTATAGTCCTTCATCGGTTATTTCGCTAAAGTCGAAACGAATATATTTAAACCGCAGGAAATTTCCCCATGGTACCGGCTCTTCCACACGCTTAACAACTGTCTGCGAGCTTTCATCGATTCGAATAAGCCGGAGTGGTTCGTATATTTCGGTTCTCGAATCCAACTCTATGACACCAAACTTAACCTGATCGGGGTGATACCCCACCTGGGATACCTGTACCACCGGCTTGTACACCCAGTCATGGTTAATTGTTGGTGTGATAAGCCACTCGACCGCATTTTTAACGGCCCCCTTCGGTATTGTTGAGCGCACAATAAACCAGCCGTTGTTGTGCAGACCTCTTCCGTCAATAAGTTGTAAATCCGTTGTCCGGGTCGTGATCCGTATCTCCTTATGGCGTGTTCCCGGTGCAACGATCAACTCCCTACCCGATGTGAGCGGTTTTATTTGATACTCCCCGTTTTCGTCCCGCTGCATTGGGCCATGCGCCTGACGGGGAAAAACACCCGATGTACCGTCCATGAAATAATATTCACCGAAGTAATAACCGGGAAACAGCTCAATGTTAAATCCTACTTTATCCGCCCATTCATCAGGTAACGGCTTTTCCAGATCGACGATCACTTTGATGCCGTTTTCCACTGCTTCGGTTCTGATAGAATATTTAAAGTGAAGGTCGGGATAGATGATAGGATTGAAGCCCTTTCTATCCTTGCTCGAATCGGGATACCATAGGTCAACCGAAATTATTCCGTTATCTCTATCGATATGTCGTTCACCCACTGCCGGAACGGGTGACCATTGTCCCGGCGTCGGTTCCAGCCGCAGATCGCCGCTTGCCGCCACTCTCCTGTCGCACATCACGATGGTCAATCCACCCTGATGACCTTCCGGATAGAAATCATCGAACATCATGATATTCAGTCCGACCGTCTCGTAGTATCCTTTATCATTTATTTTCAACACTGCGGCAGCGTCTTCTACAATAGAAACGCTTCCGCCAGGTATGCCGAAAAACAAAAATAAAAGAATGGATATAAAAATAGATTGCAGCATGCCTCACCTCAAAATATTGATTAAAATTCTCTTAACAATTCCAACATTTCACGATCGAGTTTATGTCCTCTATAATTTTCATACTTTACATCTTCACGATCACTATTAAGGATACCGAATGAACCTTTCAGGTTCCACAGTGCATATCCCCATCCTGCATCTTTCCAGAGTGAAAGAAGATCACGCATCCAGCGCAGTGCTACATCGTGCGGCGTCCTGTTGTAACATCCCCATTCTCCCACGTGTACCGGAACTCCCATCCTTTCCAACGGCTTCCATGTGTCGATTAATTTTTCTTTGAGAGCTGCTTTATCCCACAATGTGCCGTCATCACCTTTGAGCGGCCACGTCGGCGGATCGAATGTTTCATATGCATTTTCCGGAACCCAGGTCGCCTGGTAATGACTGACGCTCATAGGATCGTATCCTCGTGTACTTTGTACAAGTCCGAGATCGGCAAGCTCAAAAACGGGGGTTCTTCCCACATCGACGCCGTTTGATACTATCAGTCGGTCCGGGTCTGTGCCCCGTATCGCGTTAACAAACGCCCGGGTAACATCGACAAACCGGGAAATATCGTTGAACGAAGGCGGCTCGTTAATTAAATCAAAACTCAGCCGTGAACTGGGTATTCCTTTATATCTTTCCGCAAAGAGCATCCAGTGAAATATCGCTCCATCCAACGCTTTTTGCAAATTTTCCGGAGTATCTTCGAAAAGATCGACCGGCTCAAGATCTCTTCTGTTGATGCAGTAGCCGGGAATTCGATGTAGATTCAGACTAATATGCACATTGTATTGGCGACCTAATTCAACAACTTCATCAATATCATTCAATACATCCTCGTCGATTGTAAACCAATCGTCCGGTGATGACCATTGCCAATATGACATTGGAATACGTGCAAAATCGAATCCCCACCCGGTCATAATCTCAAAATCCTCTTCCTGGAATATTCTTCTCGGACCGGTACCGCTGAATTTTTCGAGCAAATTAAATCCACGGTAGCGTGGGAATGTCAATGACGGGGTTTGGGTAGTGGCGCAAGAAAGCATGTTCAATCCGGCGAACGTACCTGCAGCTAACGCGCCGCTTGTATAAATGAAATCTCGTCTATTCACGGTAGTAACTCCTGTGGTTGGATACATGAGTTTTAGAACATCTCAAATTCGGAGCGCAGCATTTTAATACAGTTGATTAATGCCCGTGCGGTGTGATAATTCACTTTCCATATTGATGCCTTGGGAGCGGTCCGTGCTTCCGGACTTTGATCAAGTCCTTCCATATACCAACCGCCGTATTCATGATCGATAAGATATTCTTTCGTATATTCCCAGAGCGTCTTGAATGATTGATAATAGCGTTTTACTTCCGGGAATAATTCTGACATCAATAAGAGCGTGTTTAGTCCTTCCGCTTGTACCCACCAGACTTTCTTATTGTTTATAATGGTTAATGTATCCGAATCGGTAAAATAATATCCTTGATAGTAGAATGCACCGTTTTCACGATCCCAGCCATTATCGAGTGCATGATCCACGATTTTCTTTGCAACATTCAGCGT
>PWJF01000183.1 GCA_003560935.1 Ignavibacteriales bacterium | reverse complement strand
TAATAATGATAAAAAAATAATGGTATACTTTTTGCGGGCTTCATTAAAGCGGAAAATCTAACAATCCTTGCATAACAAATAATCATTTAGGAGGTACTTCAATGAAATCATTTTTATATTTTTTTATTTTCTTGCTTCCTCTTTCTATCTTCGCCGACGATAATGACTATCCGGGCGACGGATCATCTGCGATCCTTTTTGAATTTAATCAGATATCGTTATCCAATTTCAAAGGCGGTGTCGGCGGAAAATTCTTTCATTCGGACACACGTGCTTTCAGGATCGGATTGACCGGTTCATTTAGACACCTGCAAACTGATCGTGAACAAGGACAGGATATTACAGAAAATAGTTACTCTGCAGGATTACGGGCAGGCGAATTTTTTCACAGAAATCTAAGGCATTATATACGCGGATACACAGGACTCGAGTTAACGGTCGACTATTCTCGCTATAAATTTGAACGTGAAGAAAACGGCGCGTTTCCGCACGAAGAAAAAAGAAGGATCCTGCGCGGTAGTATCGGTCCTGTATTCGGTATTGAGTATTTCTTAACGAAAAATCTCAGCGTGGCGGGTGAATATGCACTTCGCCTGACTGCTTTAAGAACTATCGAGGACAGAACAATAGACACTGAAACGAGAACGGATACAACCACTCAATACCTTGTCGGTATTCAAGCGGGCGGGATTTTTCTATCGATATACTTCTGATACCTATAACGGCCAGAAATAGAGTATCAACGGAACCCCGACGAGCACTATTATGATTTCAATCGGCAGCCCCATTCTCCAATAGTCGCTGAATTTATACCCTCCCGGACCCATCACGAGCGTATTCGATTGATGACCGATCGGTGTAAGAAATGCACACGATCCACCCACAGCGATTGCCATTAAAAATGGATCGACTGAAGTATGTAAACCGTAAGCAATGCTGATGCCGATTGGAGCCATAAGTACTACCGTAGCTGCATTGTTGATCACATCTGAAAGGAACATCGTTACTACAAGTACTATAGCAAGCGTTGCCCATACGGGAAAATCATTCCCGATATTCATTATCTGTGCAGCAATAAGATCGGCACCGCCGGTCGTTTCAAGCGCTTCGCCGACCGGTATCATCGCTCCAAGGAGAATAATAACGGGCCAATCCACACTCGTATATATTTCACGTACGGATATAACGCTTGCAAGCACGAGAAGCAACGCGGCAAGAGGAAACGCGATGTTCACCGGTAATAACCCGATAACGACCGATACAATGGCACTCCCGAAAATTCCAAGAGCAAGTATGATCTGGCGCGGCTGCCCTATCTTCATGCCCCGCTCGGCCAACGGCAGGCAGCCCATCGATATGATTGCATCGTTAATGTTATTAACTCTTCCCTGCAGTAATAAGACATCGCCCGCTTTAAAACGGATGTTATCGATACGCTGGCGCATCTTTTTCTCCTGCCGTGCGATCGCCAGAAGATTTAAGCCATATCTCGTACGCATCGATAAGCTTGCCGCGGTATTGCCGACAAGCGGTGAGTTGGGGGTAACAACCGCTTCCGTGATGGCGATATCTTTCGAACCGATCGCATCTTTACGGAATTGCTTCCCCCCGACGAGCTTCACGCCGCTGTTATTAACAAACGCTTTCAGGTCGTCGGAATCGGCTTCAAGAATGAGTATATCGTTTGTCTTTAATTCTTCTTCAAGATCCGGGGCATGAATGCGTCGCTTATTCCGTATTAATCCCAGGATTCTAATATCGGCATCCGTTAATTTTTGTATCTCACTTACGGCCTGTCCTTTGAGCTTCGAATCTTTTGTCACACGCACTTCGGTAATATAATCCTCGATATGAAAAAGATCCTCAGGCGATGTTTCTCCCTGACGTTTCGGGAGCACTCTCCAGCCGATCAATGAAATAAATGCTATACCGACGATTGCAACACCGACTCCTACCGGACTGAAGTCGAACATACCGAACGGAGTTCCCAATTCATCCCCCCGGAAGGTAGCGATAATAATATTTGGAGGTGTGCCGATCAACGTTGTCATTCCGCCGAGAAGCGAACCGAAGGCAATCGGCATAAGTATATATGACGGTGCATTCCCGCTTTTTCGGGCAATATACAATGCAACCGGCATAAGAATGGCAAGAGCGCCGACGTTATTCATAAACGCCGAAGCAACGGCGACGACAACAGTGAGCGCAAAAATCTGGACAATTAACTTTTTACCGACTTTCAACACCCACGATGCAATGACATCGATAAGACCGGAATTCATCAAGGCACGGCTTATAATAAGCACTGCAGCTACAGTGACAACGGCAGGATGGGCAAACCCGGTAAATGCATGGTCTTTTGGAACAATACCTGCGAGTACCAATAAGAACAGTGCGATCAATGCAACGATATCATGTCGAACTTTTCCCCATGCAAAGAGGAAAAGGCCGATGCCGAGAGTAATAAAAACAATCGTTTGATCCATAGAATATAAAGGTACGATAAATTTACTTTGTATATCTTTCGTCTCCGAGTTATTTATCTTCTCTCCCCTGAGAAATTTTCTTCGCCGGAATATTGTTCCTCTGCTGAGTCCGGCTCAGCTCGTCGCCGCCGAGAAGCATCGATACTCCTTGTGATAACATCAGGGTGGTGATAAAATTACGTTTCTGCGGAAACCCATCGTGTGCGGTCACGAAGTTTATACTTGCAATAGGACGCCTGCCGTCGGATTGATACATATCGCTGCTGCCGGTTATTCTATAGGAAAATTTACTTAATTGATTCTCGTTTCCCTTGATCGCACGCCGAACCGTATCGGAGTATTTTGCGTGACATATTGGATTGGATCGTGCTGATTACTTAAATTTCGACACTATATTATCGATTGTGCTCTTGAACTCCTTCCATACATTCTCGGCGCCTTCTTTCAATTCCTCCCAGGAATCTTCGGATGCTTGTTTAAGTTCATCTATTTTATTGTCTGCTTCCTCCCGCTTCTTTTTAAGCTCTTTTATCTCTTCTTGATATTTTATTTTGAGATCCGCTTCCGCCTTATCAGCTTTTGCCTCAAGCTCGTCGATCTTTGCAACCCATTCTTTTAATTGAGCTTCGAGTTTTTCGATGTATACTTCTTTTTTACTCATACCTCTCTCCTTTTCGGTTAATGTCGTAACCCATAAACGGTAAGAAAATTTAGCAAAGTATCAATGAAAAAGCAATAAACAATATGTAAATAAATTGACACTAGAACTACTATCGCACAGATGGATCATGAAATAATCCCGTATTAATTCGCTCAGCTCATTGTTTAAAAAACAATTGATACAAATTGCTCTTGATTTGAAATTCCTATGTATTGTGGTATATTCCGGTATTGATTTCATCCAAATAAGTATGCACTTCACCTCTTTAGAGGAAAAATCCAATGACAAAATTAAAGAAGAACAAAAAAATAGGATTGGCGCTTGGCAGCGGAGTGGTTTTGGGCGCAGCGCATATCGGGGTACTGAAAGCAATTGAAGAATTTGAAATTAAGATTACCTACCTATCAGGGACCAGTATAGGATCTCTGGTTGCGGCTTTATATGCTTTCGGTAAATCCTGGCAGGAAATTAAAGATATAGCACGGAATCTCAAATGGCTCGATATTTCCAGTATTTCGCTATCGAAATACGGTTTGCTTTCAAACGATGCTATCGGCAATATCATCACGGACAACATTGGTGAAGTCAGCTTTGATGATGCAAAGATTCCTCTGGCAGTTATCGCAACCGATATCGCAAGCGGCGAAAAGATTGTCATCACGGAAGGAAACGTTGCACAAGCAGTCATGGCAAGCACCTGTATTCCGGGTGTATTTAATCCCGTAGAAATAGACAATAAGCTGCTTGTCGATGGGGGTATTGTCGAGAATGTACCGACAACGTCATTAGAGGAAATGGGAGCAGAATACATCATCGGTGTCGATTTAAATACGAAGCATGATCATAAAAAACCAGAAAATATTATTGAGATATTATTGAAGACGTTTGACTATATACTTATTAATGCGTCCAAGTTACAAACAAAAGAAGCACATTTTCTCATTACACCGGATTTGTCATCATTTAATGCGGTTGATCTTGATCAGATACCGGATCTGATCAAAAAAGGATATGAAGACGCAAAAACACAACTCAAGAAAATAGGAGCTTAAAAATTGAATAAATTATGGTTTGTTTATAAATATATTTGCACTTTTCTTTGTTCGAATTTTATAATCTGGTTTTGTATATTTCATCCGTATTCTTGACCGCATCCATCAAGCTGTATAATACGTTGGTGATATGGATATTTTTAAGGAAACGACACGACCATCTAAAGAACTATTTTACACCCGCAACGACCCGAACGATATTCGTCTGGGTGATATAGTAAAACGTAAAAAGAATGAATACGATGAAAGCGAGATCGTTATTCTCGGAATCCCGCAGGATACCGGTGTCAAACGAAATAAAGGACGCATCGGCGCACGCCATGCACCGGTTACCGTTCGACGGGAATTGTACAAACTCGCAGCACCGGAAACCTACCACCGCCTATCGCTCTACAACCTCGGCAATCTCAAGATTGCCGAAACCCTTGAAGCCACACACGAACGACAAATAAAGGTTGTTGAACAAATACTACGTGACAAGAAAAAACTTATCGTCATCGGCGGCGGACACGATATCACCTATCCGGATTTTAGAGCATTTTCGAATGTATTCTCAACCTGCGCACTGCTTAATATCGACACCCATCTTGATGTTCGCGAATCAAAACAACGGAACAGCGGCACCTCATACCGGATGATACTTGACAAGCAATTGCTGAATCCAGAATGTTTATATCAGATCGGTATACAACCGTTTGCAAATTCAGCCGCACATATGAAGTATGTATCGGATAAAAAAGTAAAAGTATTCACTCTCGATGAGATCAGACGGCGGGGTGTTGAAGTAGTTCACAGGGAGATTTTCGACAAGATCGAGTGCGAAGAAATATTCGTCAGCTTCGATATGGATGCGGTGCGTTCGGCGGATGCACCCGGTGTGAGTGCGTCGTATCCGAAAGGATTATCGGCCGAAGAAATGATCTACCTTTCGCACTATACCGGCAGGGACGGACGATCTCGCGTCGTTGAAATAGCTGAGGTCAACCCAAAACACGATGTTGAGAACAGAACGAGCAAACTCGGGGCGCTGTTGATTTGGGAATATTTGTTCGGGATGGTCAGTGTTTGATTATTATGATTTTTTCCACATATTAAAAGCTGTCCAATCTCATTACCAAAGACGTTGATCTGGTAATATTAAATACCGCATCCTCATTTCTCCGCCATCAGGTTATGATATACGGGAAACCATTTATAAAGTTCCGCGAAGACACGATCCGGTTATATCATGATTATAAATATTTAAATTATTTGAAAGTCTATTGAAGGTGTATTCTCCCGCTTCTATGCGACATTTTTCCCGCAACATATCGCGGTAACCGTAAATCAACATAACGGATAAAACCGCGATAATACAAACACCTGCTATACATTCGAGGTATTGCTGACGTGCCAGAGAAATGCCCGATACGAAACACAATGCAAATTTTAAAAAGTAAATTAAACCGAAATGCACGAAAAACCCCTCAATCTCATCGATTGTCTGGATTAGATCATGATAGAGACAAACCACCGATACCGTAAAGATTAAACCCAGCACTCCGAACATTGCAGACATAAAGTAATTCGCCGAGGCAAAACCGATACCGGCTGCAAAAAGAAAAACGACGGCGGACACGGTGTACCCGGTATATTCTCTCAATTCTTCGATATCGTAACGATAATAAGCTGGATTTTTCATGAGGTATTACGCAGAACATGAACGAAGTCACTTAATAAATAACGAAAAAAAGATAATAATCGCTCCCCCATTCACACAACCAATCAATCCATCATTCAGTCATGCCGTTTAAAAAAAAACCCCACCAGATTTTTCCCGATGGGGCTTTAATTTAACTCCTGGCGACGACCTACTCTCCCGGCCCGTTACCAGGCAAGTACCATCGGCGCTGAGGGACTTAACTACTCTGTTCGAAATGGGAAGAGGTGTTTCCCCCTCGCTATAGTCACCAGAAATTTTAAAATTTTCAGATGAGTAAACTTGGTACGCACAATTATTTATTGAAACACACCTGCATAAAGCAGGACAGTTTATCCGGTCAATAAAAATTTATGGTTAAGTCTCACGACCGATTAGTACTACTCGGCTCAACGTATTGCTACGCTTCCACCTGTAGCCTATCGACCTCGTCATCTCCGAGGGGTCTTTAGTCTCTGCCTTGCGACAGAGAAGGGAAACCTTATCTTGAAGTGTGCTTCGCGCTTAGATGCTTTCAGCGCTTATCACATCCGAACATAGCTACCCAGCGGTGCCCTTGGCAGGACAACTGGTG
>PWJF01000297.1 GCA_003560935.1 Ignavibacteriales bacterium | reverse complement strand
TTTGCGGGAACGGCGGATTGCCTATGGAGTTCGTCCCGTTTGCCATTTTTAATCCCCCACATATATCATTAGCAACGTCATCGCATAAAAGCATATCGTAAATTGTTCGTGCGTGTCTTGTTTTCAGATAGACTGTCTGACCGCTCATAAGATGTCCCGATCCGGGCATTATATTGACCGTAGTCAGTCCGCCTGCCCGCGCCCTCATAAAGCTGTCGTTCATCGCATCGATTGTGTCGAGAATACGAACATCGGCGTGAGTGGGCGCTGACCTGTCGCCGCCGTCGCCGCGACCGATATGCGAGTGCGTATCCACCATACCCGGTATGATAACTTTCCCCGCTACATCAACGATGTGTGCATCGGAAGGAATCGAAACACGGTCACGCGGACCGACGTCTACTATTTCCGAACCCCGGATCACCAACACACCATCCTCGACAGGATCACCCGCGATCGGGTATATCAATGCTCCGGTAAATGCCGTCGGCGTACCGCCGGCCGATAGCGGTAAACCGATCACGACCACTAAAACAATAAAAATGCAGATTTTTTGCATCTCACTATCTCCCTTATTTTGAATGAATTATTTGTTAGTCTTTTTCCGTTTCAGGTTCCTCAATCGAACCGCGAAGTTGGAGATAACGGGCAACATACCAGCAGAACATCGCCCATGCTAATCCGAATGTCCACCCGCCCAATATATCGGTTGGATAGTGAACGCCGAGAAATACCCGGCTAATACCGACAAGAAAAACAACAAAAAATGCCAGACTTATGGTATACAAACGTGCTTTGTTCGAAGTTTCCAATCGAGTAAGCAACGCAGCAAGCGTCAGGTATACTACGGCAGACATCATGGAGTGTCCGCTTGGAAAGCTCGGTGTTGTTTCAGTCATAAGGAGCGGAACGATATCAGGACGCGGGCGTATAAAATAGAACTTGAGTAAAAAACTCATGAGCAATCCCGTTACCGTTGCAACAATTACGAGCCACAATGATCTATAGCTCTTTTGTAGAATGAGATATCCAATCACACCGAGCGTTATGAGAGTAAGAACCGGTGCGCCGCCGAGAGCGGTGATATCGCGCATAAAATCTTTCAACCATTCCGGTCCTCTGAGCTGCATAGGATCTTCTGCCTGACGAACGATCGAAAGAACCCATTCATCGAATTGTTGGATCCTTCCGCGTTCCGCAAGGTCGCTGACCCCGAGAACAGACCAAAAAATCACAAATATCAATAATAATACTAAAAGATAGAATATATCGTATCGAAGGATCCCCTTTGCACCGGGGAAATAGCGGGAGTGTATTAATTTCACAGTTATATGATTATTTAATTAATCTATTAAAATCGATTGTTGTTTAATATCAGACCATTCATAAACATCCGATACAGACCGAACTATCCCATCGATCAGATCGCTCCCGCATCCTGTGTCCGGGAAGACGGTTAAATTCGTATGGAGTGAATCCTTCTGATTTTTTCATAAAAAGAAATATAACAAAATTGTAATTCAGATACACAACCGGTTGGATATAAACTCCCTTTTTTGTAAATTCATTCCCATGCATATCAATGATAGAATACACGGCGCGGTTGATATAACAGACAGCGTTCTGGTTAATCTTATCAACACCTCTCCCGTACAGCGCCTAAAGGGAATTAACCAGTCGGGGGTGTCGCAATATGTAATAGCGGGAAAGACCGTTACCCGGTACGAGCACTCACTCGGTGTGGTGATCCTGTTACGAATACTCGGTGCAGCGCTTGAGGAACAGATCGCCGGATTGTTGCACGATGTCCCTCACACTGCATTTTCACATGTTATCGATTTTGTTTTTACCAGCGATGACCACGAGTATCATGAGAAATTTCATGCCGAAATAATTTTAAACTCGGAAATTCCGGATATTCTGACAGAACACGGATATGATGTAAACCGTATACTTGATGACCGGAATTTCCCGCTCCTGGAAAGCCAAATACCGGATCTCTGTGCCGACCGGATCGATTATACGCTGCGGGATATGACCGCATCGTGCGGATACAGCGATTCGATTCAAACGTATATCGATAATTTTATTATACACAATAATGAAATCATTTTCAGAACGCCTGAAATAGCCAGACGGTTTGCCGAAGATTATCTACGTATGGACAGTACCCGCTGGTCTCATCCATTGGAGATCGCATTATTCCAGATACTTGCAGAAGCAATTAAAATAGCACTTAATAACGGTGTGTTAACACATGGCGACTTATTTCAGGATGATAACCACGTGTATACAAAGTTACGGGAGGCACATGATGAATCCATCAAGTCAAAACTGTCCATGATAAATCCGGGTCTTACAATTATCGACGACCCTAACGACTTCCATTTTTTCGCTCGCAACAAGATTCGTTACGTAAATCCAAAGTTTTTAGATAACAATCAAAAGCCGGGGCGTGTTGCCGATGAATACCCGGATTTCAATCGAGTTCTTAACGAACATATAGAACGGGTTACACGCGGTAATTATATCAAAATACTTTCCTACTAATCACCGGATTATAACTAAATTATGAATCGATTTGACAGCAACCAACCATCACAGGAAAACACTGCCCGTGTGATCCTGTTATCCGCCGTTGCCGCTATCGGCGGTTTTCTTTTCGGCTTTGACAGCGGTGTTATTAACGGAACCGTCGGCGCTCTCCAACAAGCATTCGACTCCGACGCGGTGGGCACCGGATTTAATGTTGCTTCAATGCTCCTGGGTTGCGCGGTCGGCGCATTTTTTGCCGGCTCTCTTGCAGATAAATTCGGCCGAAAGACCATGCTCCTTTCAACTGCGGTTGCATTTATCGTAAGCGCGTGGGGATCGGGATTATCATCGAGTTCGGCAGAATTTGTATTTTTTAGAATTCTGGGAGGATTGGCAGTCGGCGGAGCGAGTATACTGGCTCCCGCATATATCAGCGAAATAGCGCCACCGAAAATTCGAGGCAGACTTGCTTCGCTGCAGCAATTGATGATCGTTATCGGACTCTTCGTCGCGTTTTTCAGTAACTACACTATTGCCGGACTTGCCGGCGGGGCATCAGAAACATTTTGGGCGGGTTTCGGTGCCTGGCGGTGGATGTTCTGGGTTGAAATTATACCCGCATCGATTTTCCTCATCGGTCTGCTCTTCATACCAGAATCACCACGATACCTTGTGGCCGCCGGACAGTATACTAAAGCAGAATCGATTCTCGCAAAGTTGACAAATATTGAAAAAGCCAGAGTACTTGTTGAAGAGATTAAAGTAACGGTTTTTGAGAAAAGAAAACCGCGGTTTACAGACATATTTATATCGGGAAAATTTAATGTCCACCCCATAGTGTGGGTAGGTATTGCCCTGGCAATGCTCCAGCAGTTTACCGGCATCAATGTTGTCTTTTACTATGGAGCGGTTCTGTGGCAAGCTGCGGGATTTACCGAAGCCGACGCTCTGCTGACAAATGTCATCAGCGGATCTGTCAATGTCTTGTTTACGTTTGTTGCGATAGCTCTGATCGACAAAGTAGGCCGCAAACCCCTTCTTCTGGTTGGCGCAATGGGTCAGGCGGTAATGCTTGCGGCGATGGCGTTTATTTTTACGACCGGTGATCTTACTCCGGAAGGAGCCCTTAATCTAAGTGCACGACAGGGTATATACGCTTTAATTGCAGCAAACATGTACATTGCATTTTTTGCCTTCTCATGGGGACCTGTTATGTGGGTGATGCTGGGTGAGATGTTTCCAAACCGGTTCCGGGGAGCTGCTCTTGCCGTATGCGGACTTGCTCAATGGGGATCGAACTTCCTTATCACCATAAGCTTCCCCGTTCTGCTTACCTCAATTGGTTTGGGATTCTCATACGGAATATATGCAGCGTTTGGTATCATCGCGTTTATTTTCGTAAAGAAATTTATCATCGAGACGAAAGGCAAAACCCTTGAAGAAATGTCAATAGAGCACGAGAAGTTGGAACGGATACGATCGGGAGGTTGACATCAACAAACCTTCCGAGCGGCACACCATCCCGCGGTATGCCCGGTACTACGGGCATACCGCAGGGTATATTCATGGAGAGGCGTTAATCGAAGCTATTTTTCACCCATGTAGGGGTACGTCCAGTCTTTCGGCGGAACAAAGGTTTCTTTGATCGCACGGGCTGTCATCCAGCGAAGCATATTCATCACGCTGCCTGCCTTGTCGTTTGTACCCGATGCACGGCCTCCACCGAACGGCTGCTGGTGAACAACCGCTGCAGTCGGTTTATCATTAATGTAAAAGTTACCCGCTGCATTTCGTAACCGTTTTGTCATGTGATCTAACGCATATCTATCCTGAGAAAAGATTGCACCGGTCAACCCGTACGGCGATGTTTCATCGCAGAGCGTCAGTGCCTCATCGAATTTATCATCATCGTAGACATACATGGTCAGAACAGGACCGAAGATCTCTTCCTCCATTGTCTTGAACTTCGGATTTGCCGTCAGTATTGTCGTCGGTTGTATGAAATAACCTTTCGAGTCATCGTAGTCGCCGCCGGTAATGATCTCGGCTTCATCCGATTTCTTTGCATAATCAATGTATTCGGTTATAGTCTTGAATGCCGCTTTATCGATTACCGCACCCATGAAGTTCGTGAAGTCTTCTACATCACCGACTTTAATCTTCTTCACTTCGGCAACATATTTATCCTTGAACTCGGGCCATATCGACTTCGGTATATACATACGGGAAGCCGCAGAGCACTTCTGTCCCTGATATTCGAATGCTCCGCGTATAGCTGCAACAACCATCGCATCCACATCGGCGGCATTGTGTGCAAAGATGAAATCTTTCCCTCCGGTCTCACCGACTATGCGCGGATAGTATTTCATTTTATGCATGTTATCTGCAATTTGTTTCCACATCTGCTGGAATACTTCCGTCGATCCGGTAAACTGAACTCCTGCAAGATTTTCATTTGACATTGCAGGTATTCCAACCTGTGAACCCGATCCCGGAATGAAATTAACAACACCCGGCGGCAGCCCCGCTTCGATGAGAAGCATCATGAAGTGATAAGCGGAATATACCGCACTCGAAGCAGGTTTCCACAGTGAAACGTTTCCGACCATTGCCGGTGATGTCGGTAAATTACCCGCTATCGCCGTGAAGTTAAACGGCGTTACTGCAAAAATGTATCCCTCAAGCGGACGATATTCCACTCTATTCCACATCTCCGTCGGTGAGTATGGTTGCTCTTCAAAGATTCGTGTCATATACAATGTATTAAACCGCAGAAAATCGGCAAGTTCTGCAACTGCTTCGATTTCTGCCTGGTGCGGTGTTTTGGATTGACCGAGCATCGTAGCACCGTTGATAATGTACCGCCACGGACCTGTAAGCAACTCGGCAGCTTTGCGGAAAACCGATGCGCGCTGCTCCCACGGCAATTCAGACCATTCCTTTCGGGCTTCAAGTGCCGCATCGATCGCCATTTTGATTTCCTTCTCTCCTGCTCTATGGTACAAGCCGAGTTTTTTGCCAAGGTTATGAGGCGGCCTGATTTCGACAATATTACCGGTCTTCACCGCCTTGCCACCGATGATCAATGGGATCTCAATTTCTTTCGATTGTAATTCTTTTATTGTTTTCTTTAAAGCGTCACGTTCGGGAGTGCCCGGTTCATACATCAACGGAATTTCATTATCCGTTTCGGGAACGAAGAAATATGCATTTGACATAAATGTCCTCCGTGTTGGATTGTTATATTTCGAATTTATAGGGTTGGTGTTATAATGATGTAGCGGTTTTTCATTCAAAATACGAAACTTTTTTGAATTTTGAAACCATGGATCAGTAATATGCGAGAAACCTGCCTGCGGCAATAATCAAAAACCAGAAAAAAAGAGAGATCACACCCGATATGCGTACGATCGGAGGTAGTTTGCCGTCAATCTCCCACCCGCGCAGTCTCTTCATCACATATTTGTTGAATATAACGGCGTTTAACGCTGCAATAAAAATCAATAAAATCTTTAACCAGAACAAAGGATTTTCTGCCCAATCCGTTGCATGTGCAATAAAAAGCAGGAAACCGGAGCCAATGACTATTAAAAACCCTACATTTGACCATGGGATCAGATTATGCCCGAGATCCGGTATGGAGAGTCTCCGGGCTAATCCCAGAAGGCGTAAATCGAATATCATTGCCGAACCTACCAATACAACAATACCGGCAATGTGAATGAACTGTACAATGGGATACAGCCATAACGATTGACGGATTGCCGCTGCCGTTGATGTATTCTCGAGCCACAGCAGCCATGTTTCGAACAGAGCCGGCATTAGCGTATGTTTAATGTCTCACCGTCGATGGTGATCTCGAAAATTCGCATCATTTTTTCGTTTTCACGATGCGGGTGGCCGACCACTGTGACGGTTTTTCCCTCATACAGGTTTTCATCGTTTACACCC
>PWJF01000414.1 GCA_003560935.1 Ignavibacteriales bacterium | reverse complement strand
TAGCGAAGAAGCTCGCACCAATGGTCCCGATACGACCAAGATTATAACCAACCGTGACTGCATTCTGAGCCATATCGGCGATCCATTGTTGGTGATGAAAATTTATCTGAAAACCATCCAATTTTCCGAGACCTGCAGCATTCCAAAATATCGCATCAGCGTCATCGGTGATGCTTATGAACGCGCTTCCCAACGCATCTGCCCGGGCTGATATCGGGATGCTCAGGAACTTCATCCCTGATTGGCCAACTTTATTTATATCTTGTGCTTGCAACGATGTTCCCGAAGTTCCCCCTACAAAGAACAGAAGTAAAACACAAGAACCGATGAAATAATATATTTTATGTAAACACATTGTAACCTCCTGAAAGATTATCGTATGATAACAAATTTTTCGATCGCATCACGAAGCGGATTGCCATCCAGATCCCGTGCTTTGTCTACGACAAGTACATATACACCGGTGGACACAAGCTGATTGTAATCCGTAATTTGATCCCATGCATAATCAGCGGTCAAATTGTCGTGATTTATAGTTCGTACAAGTTCGCCGCTCTCCGTAAATATCCTCAATCGTGCTATGGGGGGGAGATTGACAAACAATATGCGGTCACGTTCTTCTCCGAAATTCAACGCACCGGCCGTAATATTGTACGGATTCGGCACAACGCGGACGTTGGCAGTCGTCGGCATGCCTGGCTCGAACGACGTTACCGAAGTGAGAGTTCTGTTTTGTGACCTCGAGCTTTCGAGACCATCGGTGTTTACTGCGGTCACATAATAATAATATGGGACACCCCGGCTAACATTATTATCCTCGAAATACGTTTCTGTACCGCTATAGATCAAGCTATATTGTGCAAAGAAATCACCCGTCGCACGATACACTCTATAGTGATCCAATGCACCCTGGAAATCTCTCTGCGTAATATCTTCCCATTCGAGTATTGTCATATCCGGACCACTGCTTACGGTTAAATTCGGCGACGGTGGAGCACTCGGTACATTCAATCCCTGTTCCCACACAAATCCAGCCCGGTCGATGTTCTGTGCCAGCGAATCGAGACCGGTCATAAGGATATCGTTTTTTTCAGCATCCGAGATCTCGCCATTCAACCATTTTTGACCATATTCGATAGTCTTCTCCTGAGATATCCCCCCAAAAACAAGTGCAAATACGATGCGCACTTGATCACCTTGCTGCAATGTATATGGTCCATATCCTTGGAATTCCATATTCGGTGAGTTATCTTCATCAAGAGGGTCAGCACCCGGATCTGTAATATGAACGCCTCTCTCTCGTTCACCACTTGCTACGGCATCGTATGGAACATAAGCATCACCGAACCAAATATCACGCCTCGATAATCTATCGATAGTTCGTGGCTGGTTTGGGTCGTTACTCTGATCAGCTACACTCACATCGACATGAAGTGGACCAAAGCCAACAAAGCTTTCTGATAGAAATCTTCCAGGAGGACCAACAACAAAACCGCTCGGTGAGGGGTCTCCAAAACTATCGTATTCACCAACCCTCGGGTTCGATGCATTTCTAACATATGTAAATGTTAAGGAATCTCTGTTACTTATAATAGCAGGAACGTTCATATAATCGCCCCATACATTCGTATCACCACCACCTATCCCATAAGCACGCATACCTGCTTCTGTTACCTGAAAGCCAAAATTATATCCAAAATGTACATTTTCCAATGTCTGTTCAGGGATATCAGGCTCATCAAGATCGTAATGTGTTTTTCTTGTTACTTCATAAATGTACTCAAATATTATAAAATCAGCATATTGTGGATTATTAAAAGTATATGTTCTTTTCGTCACCCATATACCCGGGCCACCACCGGGATTATCAGCTGGAAAATCCTTCGGTCGACCGTTGTGGACATATTGAGTCTCTATCATCTCATCGGCAATAAGATTGGGGTCAACTTCACCTCGAAAAGGTCCACCTTGAGGAAGGTCATCCACTATTACTTCCGGCGGTTCATGCCTAACAATATGCCGGAAAGTACCGGGGATGGGAATATGATGCGGATCTTCCTGCCCCCCGTATGCAACACGGAAATGAGTATCACCATGCTGATCCGTAAAGTTATCCAGCGTTATCCAAGTAAGTGCCGAAAATCCGTGAGTCCTGAATCTTTCAAGAGCAGGCCATTCAAACAACTCACCGTAAGTTTCATAGTGCCCCCAATCATTGTCAAACATCATCGTGCGAATATTACCGACCTGATGTGTACGAAACTCTTGTGCTTCTACAACAAGAGCAGCACCAGCGAGCAGCGCACACAAGATACAGACAGTAATCATGCTGTGTTTTGTTATTAATGTTTTCATAATAAAACCTCCAAATCAGATTTAAATGTTCAAACGTATTCCTAAATGCCATATACGAGGATTAATAAACCGTGCCCAATCCCACCATTGAACCTGAATATATTCTTTGCCGGGTTTTGGATAATCACCGTATTTATCCCCACCATCGATATCGAGAGATTCTACATAATTGGATAAATTACCTCCGAATGTGATCGCATCGGGATTCAATGTTTTCCGATTAAATACATTATCAACCTGCATATATATCATCATATCAGTATCGAACAACGACACACTTTTTTCAAGCGTAAGATTCGTAATCTCAAACGCACGTACGGGGACATTATTTACGATACCGGGAATATTACCTGGGTTCCACGTTATACGACCCCCAGAAGTCCAACGATATAGGAAATTCAATCGCCAATCAGCTAATATATATTGTCCAAATATTTCTGGTCCGAAATCATGTGGAGTTATTATATTAATATTCCCCCGGAAACTTGGTCTCGGATATGGACGTGTCTCTTCTGCTGTATAATCTGCGTCACGTTGTTTTATAGGATCCTCGAAATTGAACTCAAAGCCTGTAAATCCTTCATTATAGATCATGTAGTGATATGCAATCCAACCTGTAATCCATGGCCCTGCCGCCCGACTCAAGCGTAACTCCAATCCACGCACATCACTGTAATTTGTATTCTGGAATGAAATATAGTCTGCATCCGCGTAATAACTTTCTGTGGTTATTTGAGACACCTGATTGGTGTTATCGCGATAGTAACCGCTAACCTGCACATCAAACAGATCTACAAAACTGAACTCATAACCCGCTTCATAGGTTACCGTCTTCTCCATTTCAAGATCAGGGTTGCCGAACAACAAAGAATTCCTATCGTGACCAACTTGTACCCGGTAAAGATAAAAGAAATCGGGTGTCTGATAGAAATGACCATAATTGAAAAATACTTTTGATTGATCACTGATGGGATGGGAAACACCCAAACGAGGACTAATGTAGATCTTTGGATCAACATCGATAGTTCTCCAATCTAATGTACCATAGAAACTATCACCAGGCCAGGTACGTGGATTAAACTGAGAATCAAACGGATCCGAAAAATCAAACCAATTTGTCCTGGGATCGAAATAATCGAGTCGTACGCCGATATTAGCTACCAGACCTTCATATTCTATTTTATTTTGTAAAAATGCTTCCATTTGTAATGGAGATTCCTCGTGTTGATAATATCGGTAATCCTGATCAACGTGTGGTGGCAACGTTCCGTAAAATCTCCAGTAATCGTGTTCGGGAATCATGATCTTGGCACCCGCTCGCATCATATTGTAACTACCGATTTGGCTTGTAATGATATAACCAAATTCCCATTCATTATAACGGCTATCGTCCCACCATCGACCACGACCGGATATATTATGAACCCCCGGATCATCCATTGTAAATTGAATCCAGAATCCGTGTGGAAGTTCACTGTAACCGATATCTTCACCGGTTTGTGAATCATAAATATAGTGAATAGGGGTATGATCAGTTTCCCGCATCGGAAGAGCTTCGCGATGTGATGCACGATATGAAACTCTGAATTCATGATATGTGTTGGAACTAAGCAAATGATTTATCGTTACACCTACTAAAAAGTGATTATAATCAACTGGAATATACGTTCCCTGGTCGTATATGCTTTGAAATGCAGTAACCGGAGGCATCTGATATGCATGATCTCCCGTATAAAATGAACGACCGAATTGATTATGATGTGTTTGATTCGACAGAATGGAAGTATATTGCCCTACAACTGAAACACGTACATCATCCATTGGTCGCATAGTTATACGTCCCATAACATTTTGATCCCTGTAATGTTTTCTCTCTCCGATTGGAAACGGAAACCACCGCTTAATATCACTATAGGATATGACTGCACTGCTATTGAGTAAACCTCCCGGCAGAGGACCTGATAAAGTTGCCTCGATTCTATGGTCGGGTTGATGTGCATAATCAAACGGCCGGTGCTGCCACTTCCACTTTTCCATATAGTGTTCAGCAGAATGGGGTCGATCTTTGGCAAACTCTTCCCATCCCATCCATGTACGTGCATAACTGACGTGATCGACCATATCCTGAGTAATCCCTTGCATAGCATGTTCACCGGTAAAGATTTGCCATTCGGCATTATTGGGATCATGGATTGATGGACCAAAATGCTTTTGTTGCGGTGGAGTATACTGCACATCAAGAAATAAATTATAACGGTCTCGATGTCCTTCCTTGGTTACCACATTAATCAATCCCGATCGAATACCACCCTGTTCTGCGGTAAATCCTCCGGTGGTAAGCTGTGCTTCCTGGACTGAACTCAAATTAATTCGTAGATTGGGCGCATGTACGTGCCGGTCGCGCAGAGAGTGCCCATCGATAGTCATATCGGTATCGGAAATATCTCCACCCCGAACCTGCACACCGACTCCCCGGAATGTTGCCGGACTTCCAACCGTTGCATCATATGCGCCCTGAAATTCAAATCCCGGTTGAAGTGCCCATAATTGTTCCGAGCTCGAAACGGGAACTGACATAATTTCAGCCGGTCGTAGCGACGTTTGTGTTTGCGATACATCACGCCGAATTCCCTCCCGTCGCGCCACTACCGTTATTTCACCAAGTTCCACGAATCCCTCACTTAATTCTACATCTACCCTCGCAGTACGATCAACGAACACCTCAACATCTGTAACAACAAGAGACTCATAACCGACAAATGTTATATTAAGACTATAGGTACCAGGCGGGATGTTCAGGATCCTGAACTCACCCTCATGATTTGTAGCTGCTCCCCAGGTTGTTCCTTCAACCATAATACTTGCACCTGGCAAGGGCTCTCCTGTTTGCTCATCAACAATCTTTCCTGCGATTTGGCCTGCAACTTGTCCATACATTGATGAGAAGAATAATGCTATCAACAGACTGACTGCCCCCATTAAACGTAAAAATGAAAGGCACATAATTACCTCCTTATTAGTCTTGATTATTTGATTAATTGTATGGTTTTCATAAGTTGTCTAAATAAATGAATCCATATCATATATTAAACTCCAAACCTTTAAAACCTTGCCATCCTTAAGATTTACTCGATTTTAACTTTTCTACAAACTTTAATAAAAATCATAATCAGTAATCTTATTCTCCTAGGTGTATAATTTCGTTATATTACTCACTTACCCATTACCTGCACGGTCATTGTTCTTTCGAGCGGTCCGTCGAACTCCATAAAATAGATAGTCTGACGTGAACCCTTTACTATTTTTCCATCGCTAATAGGAAATGATGTGGTATATCCAATTAGGACGCTCTTCAAATGCATCTGGGCATTAAATCCTACTCTTCCGTCAAAATCAAGATAACGACGATGTAAATAGTTTTCTTCTTCCGGTACGAGACGATCTAAAAACGCTCCAATATCTTCTTCCAAACATTCCAACCCTTCGGTTACCAGCAATCCTGCCGATGTATGGTGATTAAAAACATTGACTACTCCGTTCTTCACCGCCGAATCTTTCACAAATTTTTCTACTATGTGAGTGACATTAATCGCCTCAACTTCTTTTTTACTTTGTACAAAAAACTTTTCCAATTTTACTATCATGATTGAAAACCTGCATTCAATAATAATTGATGAATGTAATTATTCCATATCGAGCAAACGCAATGCGTTCCGGAAACCGATTTTTTCTTTAGAACTTGAACTAAGTGATAACCGATTGAATGCCCGAACCATATTTTTAATTTCAACCCGCGGGTAGTTAGAACCAAAAAGAATTTTTGAATTCAGGCTTCGGTCAATAAGGGTGATCGGGATTTGCTCAGAATAGGTAGTACGGAAAAATTCGGTTGGACTATCGTAGTAGTGTGCAGATAAATCAAGGTAGACATTCGGATATTTCATTGCAAGTGCAACTGCATCCCACACCCAGGGCCAGCCGAATTTCGAAAGTACTATATTTAATCCCTGGAATTTTTGTACAATATATTCCCATCTTAAAGGATGATTCGGTCCCAATGTTGTGTTTGGTGCCCACGTCATTCCCGTATGAACCATAACTGGTATATTTAATTCTTGAGATTTCTCTAAAACCGGCTGCAATTTCGGTTCTTCAGGTGTAAATCCTTGTAGTTCAGGATTTAAAAATAATCCCT
>PWJF01000467.1 GCA_003560935.1 Ignavibacteriales bacterium | reverse complement strand
GATTATGAATCAACTCCCAAGCCACATCCTGAGCCGTTCGCTCCCACGAAAGGCCCTGGCTTATTTGTACCTCCGAGCGCCGCAGGTCGTCAACAGTTGTAACAACAATCATCCTGTCGGCATGAGCGGCGAGCAATTGTTCCCAGAGAGGACCCTGCGCCACCGGTCGTGCCATCTTGAGAATAATCCATGGTGAACAACCTTTTTTTTTCAATACCTGCGGCCAGAGATCGGGTGTGTCGCGGAAGCCGAGATCAGCGTCGTCGAGTACCACAAGATTCGCTTTGTCCGTGTCACCAACCACCCGCTGCCAATCGGCTTCTTTGTCTATCGTGCGACGGTCAAGACCCAGATACTCCTGGACGCGCCATACTCGCTTACCTTTTGAAGAGAATTCAGTCCACAACGCATACGAGTGATGATAATGAGGATCGATGGAGTGTACAGGTCCCCGGGGGGCGCCGGTTTGATGCAGAGTATATGTATTATCTTTTTTCAGGTTCAGTTTCTTTATCACGGCTGTGATCAGGTCGGCAAGCAATGCCGCTCCGCCGCGTTGACAGCAGGCGGTTGTCCATTGGTCGGGATCCCAAATCTGTTTTCCAATTTTAACGGGTTCACTACGTACTACATGCCAGTCCATGGTCACATCGCCGGTGACAATGGCTATGTAGTTCGCCTTTACTCCGGTATTTTTCATTCCTCCTCCGGTTGGATATTTGTTAGAAAAACAATTTCATGAAGCATACAAAGGATAATCGAAGATCAAAATGTAAATACCAAACCAACGGAAAACTTAAAAAATGATGGGTTCAGCTTAAAAGACGGCACCCCTTCCTGAATTTCTTTAGCCGTGTTTTGATCTAAATTAAGATATACATGATCAAAATTCTCCGCTTGATACTGCCCGGTGACAATCTCCCAGGGTTCTACGATTTCACTTTTAATGAAATATCTTGCGTCAAAATTTATACCAACATTTGGTGTAAAAAGGAGGTTTGCTCCTCCTCCAACATTAAACCCGAATCCGTTAAAGGATGCATCTATTTTTGCAGGAATACACCAGTAATCAATATATTGATAATCTCCGTCTATCCATGAAAGTGCATATCCTCCCAGCGTATTAACTTTTAGCTCCCCAATGAAATAAGAAACACCTCCGCTTATGACTGGAGCGATCATTCCGGTAGTGGGAATCTTGAATATAATGTTTCCGCTTAAATCCATGCTTGAGACATCACCGGTTACATCCCATTGATTATCCATGGTAAAAGGTCCACTACCGTCCGTCCAAGACCAGGACAAATTGTATTCGCTTACACCTGAAATTTTCTCTTTGGAATTATAATCCAACCTAAGCTGAACCCCCAGCTCATCACTGAAAAAATAATTAAGTGCTCCGCTAAACCCGAGAGGTTTTTTAACATCCTGAGAGAGGGTTCCATGCTCATCAACCATTTGGAGGTTCCCCCCGCTCCAAATGTCTGAATAGGAAAGATACCTGCTTATACTGTAACCCAAATTATAACCGCCACTTATGACCAATTCAATTTGAGAAGTTATTCTTGGCTCTTCCTTTACAACGGGTGGGGGAGGTCTTATTTCCGTTATCTTTTCCGGAGCAGGTTTTATCTCTTCGGCTACTTCCTCTTCAATTTTCATTTCTTCAACATCTTTTTCATGAATATATCCTATGATAATCATACCAACCCGGGATCGAAATTTTATTTCATACCACTCGCCGACTTTATTCTCAACTCCAAATACACTGCCGATAGGAGGGGTTTCAATTATTTCACTTTCTGTGTCCGGCTTTAATCTTATACTTGCATTCCCAGTAACCACTCTAATCTCCTGTTCCTCTGCATAAACAAACGTTGGTAATAGAAACAATGCAATAATAAAAATGCATATAAAATGATTATATTCAGATTTCGTTTTCATATTTCCTCCTGATATATTATTTTAAGTAGCTATGAATTTTATTTCGTCAATGTTCCACTCTTCCCCTTCCATTACCATATTCCACACCTGTTTTCCTTCAAATATAACCTGACGCCTTTCTTCATCATTGGAAACTCCGGTCATTAAAAAAATAATCGTGACCTCCGCTCTCTCCATTTCTATAAACCTAATACTGTGATCTAATACCGTTGCGTGGATATTGCTGTAGAGGCGCGAAATCAATTGGACATCGTCCTTTATCTGCTCATACATCAGGGGAGAACATTTCTTTTCATAAAAATCCAATAGAATGTTATTTTCTACTGCCCGAACATACTGATGGACGACCATACCGATCTGTTGCGAATAAAGGTTCGTTTTAGCTAAATCCAAATATGTTTTTGATTGAATATTTTCCGGATCCAACTGCAACACCTTCTCAAATTGGCGTATACATTCTCTATAATTTTCTTTTTCAAAGGCTTCGAGAGCCGATTCATAGTTGGTTTTAATTTCGATCTCTATTTTCTTTGTCGCCTCAGCCAGATAATACCGCGCGTAGATATTATCCGGTTCTACATTCAATATCTCCTCCATTTGCCTTATGCACTGATTGTACCTACCTTGGTTAAAATCGTCAATCGCGGTTTGCACCTTGGTAGAATAGTCATATACTTCAATTTCATCAGGTTTAGTGACAGGTTTTTCCGGAATAACCGGTGGTCGAAGCTGTTCCTCCATAGTTCTTATTATTCGATTAACTTCTTCGGAATCCGGACTGTCTGGAGCTATCCAGAGATATTTCTGGAAATAAAACATAGCTTTATCAAATTCTTCTTTTTGCTTAAATATTTCTCCCATGATTTTATAGGCATAGGGATCCTGTTCGTCTAAATCGATTGCCTTTTGCAACTCTGTTATGGCTTCTTCCAGTTTCTCTTGTCTGAACAGAACGGTGGCTATTCCAATTCGTGCTTCATAGATTGCCGGATCCTCGGCAAGGGCTTTGTCAAATTGGTTCAGAGCCTCATCATAATCCATATTCTCCAAAAACTCATTGCCCGCTTCTACATAATCGGCGGCAGAAATAATAGATTCCGTTTTATCTGTGAACAACCAATGAACAATTACAATAGCGATAATCGTCACTACGATTAATGCGGCTATAAAATACTTTTTCAGACTATATCTTCCGGTTGAATCATTTGATGCTATGCGTTTTTCCGGAGTTTTACCATTCTCCAATATTGAAATTTTCCTTTCTATGGTATCCTCATCAGACAATCGATGCTCTGCTCTTTTATCTTTCGTCTGTGATTCCGTCGTTTTTTCAGTTTCAGTCACAAGCATTTCTTTAATATCTTTATCTTCCATCTTGCTCATAGACAAAATCAACTGAACAACTTTACATAATTTATTTATATGATTCTCTAAAGGAGGAGTTATAGCATCAAGCCAGTGGACATCGCTGACATAATACTCGAGTTGTTTCGACATAGGAACATCCTCTATGCGGAGCGGTATGATCGGAAGGCCGTGGTGGACTGCCCGTTCCACTTCCCGCATCACTTGAGGAGACCTATTTGAGTGTGATGAAAAGATCAAAATAAATACTTTAGAATCCTTAATGCCGTCGATGATGGCTTCCGCAAAGGGAGTCCCAGGATTAATATCCCGGGGCGCAATCCAACACCGCAGATGGTTTGCCTCCAATATCGAACAAACTGCATCAGCGCTCGGTTTGTCTTTTATTGAATAGCTTATGAAAATATCATGGGCCATATCCAACTCCATTTTTTATGGAATGATCTTGTGAATAGGTCGCAACGGACAAATCTGACTGCAACGGAACACGCATCGAAGGGGAGACAGATACTAATGGTCAGCACAATGTAAATAAAGCTTATTTTCAATGTCTTCATGGTATTCTCCTCAAGGAGTACTACCGGTAGTTCCATCGGAATATGTCCTCGAAAAACCTCTCTCGACGGTCGTTCGGAAAATGCCATCTATTGTTTTATGAGACATGAAAGCAGTGTCTCATGTATCTTACCGAACACTACAAGAGTATTTGAGTAAAACAGTGAATCACACATCGCATTTAGATGCTCAGGGGTGAGCAGTTTACCGAAGGTCAGTACATTATTATCGTAGAGAGAATGAGATAATCTAATACCTGAGACTTGGCATTATGTTGGCATAGAATGTTCTGTTATTTCATAAGACCAATTTTTCATCCATCGATTTCTCTGAATATAGATCATTTTCATTTTCTCAATTACAGCGCCAGTTTTTAATCTTTATAAATACCAACTGCTTCACAACCCTTGTGCAACGCGGCATTCTTATCTACTAAATCAATGGTTTATAAAAATAAAAAACCCGAACACTGTATATTAATTTAGTGTTCGGGCTGAGCTGAAGAATTACTATCGGAACCGGATAAAAGGGTAAGCTGTTCTCCGATAGTCGTTACAACGACATCATGTGGATGAGCCGCACTCATCGCGATAATTCGCTATTTTGAATGACAAGAATAGTTGTAAATAAGTTTACCGGTTTTTTTTGTGTTTGTCAAATAGGTTACTAAAGTTTTTCGTTTGCCAAATTAAGAATCTTTGAGGTTATACTCTTAAATAATTTCACCGCTCCAGTGATTATTTCGCTTCGCTCTATATCTTAAAAACAATTGCTCGATGGTAATTATCACGAAAGGGAAAAAAATAATAATTTGATATTTTATATTTTTTCCCTATTATTGCATATCTGCCGAACCATACAAACGTCTATCATAAAGTATCTCTTTGTAGGAGACTAACCATGGGTAATAATCAAGATCGTAGAAAATTCTTAAAGACCGGTGTCGCTACTGCAGCAGGAATCGGTATTTTATCGCAAGCAGGCACATTTACTGATGCTGAGAAACTGCTTGCAAATGTTACCCGTAGTACTATGCCAAAACGTAAACTCGGTAAAACCGGGTTTAATGTCAGCTTGTTCAGTCTCGGTAGCGGCAGTAGAACCGCACAAGTGAGACGACAAGAAGATGCCGTAGAAGTCATTACCCGTGCTCTGGATCTCGGTGTAAATTATATCGACACTGCCCCGACCTATGGAGATGGTAGAAGTGAGACCAACATTGGAGTGGTGATGAGGGAACGACGGGATGAGGTGTTTCTTGCGACAAAAACACAGGATCGTTCATATGATGGCACCTTGCGCTTATTTGAAGAAAGTTTAAACCGCCTGCAAACGGATTACGTTGACTTATATCAAGTTCATGGTGTTCGTGTTGAAGACGATATTACAAGCGCTCTTGGCCGGAATGGAGCCGTTCGTGCAATAGAACGTCTACGGGACGAGGGAGCTGTTCGATATATTGGCATAACCGGTCATCGTGATCCTGACGTATTGCATCGCGGAATCTCTGAATATGATTTTGATACGATATTGATGACACTCAATGCAGCTGACATTCATTACGAACCATTTCAGAAAGAGTTGCTTCGAACCGCGGTAGAAAAGGATATGGGGATCGTTGCTATGAAAGTCACTGCGCAAGGCAGGATATTTAAAGACAATGGTATTACTTCAATGGCAGATGCATTGGGATACGTGTTTTCGTTTCCGGTGAGCACAGCAAATGTTGGCATATCAACTACCGGTGAGCTTGAGGAGAATGTACGGATTGCACGGGATTTTACGGAATTTTCCCAGCAAAAGCTCGCAAAACTCGAACAGTTGACAGAATCATACTATCGTGACCCCAACTTTTTTAAGATTGAGTGGTGATTTTCAACAGGTATCTTTCCGTGCAATCGCTTTATTGCGTAATGCGGTATACCCTGACTCATTCCCATAAAGTAAATGTTGATCTCAACGAATCGAAATATTTACCGGTTTTCCAGCAGTTGCTTCAATTTTCTGCTGCTCTGATAAAACTCCGGCAGTTCCAGCTCTTTCAGAAATACCAATCCTCGGGTTCCGCGTATAAGAGCGCTCGGATTTTCATAAAACCATTCCCGTCCGAGACAAATCTTGATTTTTTGATACTGATCGACCTGTATCTTCTCTGCAAGTTCGGAAAACGGTCCATCATGTTCATAGCTCGGGAATGAAGCATCCCGCTGAGATATAAACGTATTTATGAACGCACTCTGCATGACCGCGAACATGTTGAGCGATACAGGTACGTATATATTTGCTTCTGAGGGATGGAATCTATACCACACATTGCGGTACCCCCAGATTCTGATATCCGAACGGCCTGTCTTTTTCTCATAATGCGATAGAGCTTCGGTAGTGGCCTGCAGTACTTTGTAGTGCGTATCAGGCCCGCTTCCCTCGGGATCGAGAGCAACGCTCACAACATCGGGGCTCGTATGTTCGAGAAGTTTGAATATGGGGATGACGTCACGCTCAACGGTCGGTTCTTCGGTAAAAATGTCGCCGGTATAAAAACCAAGTCGGAGGTGAATGACATTTGAGCAGTTCCATCCGAAATATCCCCAGATACATTCCGCTTCGAATTCGCGACACATCCCTTTGAGCTTCTGGATGTGTTCGGGATCTTTCTTGCCCGGATACGAGGTGTCCAGGTAGTGAATCAGTTCCGCAACGTGATCTTTTAT
>PWJF01000019.1 GCA_003560935.1 Ignavibacteriales bacterium | reverse complement strand
CTTAGTAGAGACGCTTAAGTCGTGCAGCAAATGATCCATCCATGTTATTATGTTCATGAGGATATGTCTCGATGGTTTTCCGGGGTGTCACAAATGCTTTGCTTACATACGAAGAGGGATCATCAAGCGAAAATTGTTTGTTACTTTCCAAAAACCGTTGTACTATTGCCTCATTTTCTTCCGGTTCTATTGTACATGTACTGTACACTAAAATACCCCCCGGTTTGGTTAATGAGGCGGCTTTTTCAAGCAAACGGTATTGAATCTCGGTTAATTTCGGGATATCCGCTACATCACGCTTTAGTTTAATATCGGGTTTTTTTCGTAGAACTCCCAATCCGGAACAGGGGACATCAACCAGAACACGATCTGCAATAGCCGTATCATAGCTATGTGCATCCTCGGCTACGATTTTGATATTTGAAAGACCGAGTCTCTCGGCTGCGTTTTGAACTAATTCTGCCCGGGAAGGATATTTTTCAACAGAGATAACTTCACCTGTATTATTCATTAACTCAGCAAGGTGCATCGTCTTTCCGCCCGGGCCAGAGCAAAGATCGATAATGCGTTCGTGTGGTTGTGGATCAAGCAATTTGCCTACAAGCCCGGCGCTTTCGTCCTGTATTGAAAAGTAACCTTTTCTGAAGAATTCAAGCTGCGCCATTCCGCCCGCACCGCGAAGATGCACGTAATAATCAAGAAAAGGTGATGGTGTATACTCGATCCCCTCCTTATCGAGAATCGATATGAATTCCACGGGTTGGATCTTTATCTTATTTATCCTGATCGATAACGGCGGTTTTTCATTGTTCGCAATCAACAGTTTTTCGGTTTGCTCCTCGCCATACCGTTCAAGCCACCGTTTCACAATCCATGTGGGATGAGAGTGAACAACCGATAAATGATGGATAAAGGATTCACTTCTGTCCGGATAGCGAATTTCATTAATATGCCGGAGGATATTTCGTAAGACTCCGTTGACCACACCGGCATACCGTTCGCTTCGCAACCGTTTAACAAACTCAACAGCCTCGTTCACGGCAGCATGATGCGGAATACGATCGAGAAACATAAGCTGATACAATGCAATGCGCATTGCATTTTTCACATTAATGTCGGCTTTGGGGAAATTCCCGCGGTAAAAACCGTTGAGCACCCAATCAAGTTTAATTTGCCAGCGCACAACACCGGTAACCAATTCGTTTAATAACCCCTTATCCTGGTCCGACAGATCTCCCGACCGTAACTCGTTGTTAATGAGTTTATCGAGATATGCGTCGGTTCGTTCGACTCGGTTAAGAATTTTTATTGCCAATCCACGTGCGCCGTGAAATAGCGTTCCGCTACTTTTAACCTCTTCCGGATTTTCGGTATTATTTCGTTTTTCTTGATTCATATAATTTTCTTAACAATTGTATTTCGGCTTCTGATAATGTCACGCCCCGTCGTGCAGTCATTGCATGAGCATTTTGAAGAAATTTTTCAAATTGATATTCACGAAGAAAAGCGGCACCGCCCCATGAAAAATCAGGGATATACTTTGGCGGGAAATCCGCACCAAATATGTTGCACGCCACGCCAATGTTAGTGCCTGTATTGATCATTGTATTGATACCTGTTCTACTATGATCCCCCATAACCATACCGAAGAATTGTTTACCCGATTCTACCGGATTGCCGTTAATCATTACGCGTATCGGTCCATAATCATTTTTCAAATTACTGTTGTTTGTATGGGCACCAATATTAATCCATTGCCCAAGGTATGAATGACCGAGGAAACCTTCGTGCCCCTTATTTGAATAACTATGAATGATCGACGTCGTTATCTCTCCTGCTGCTCTACAGTTAAAACCAATTGATGTCCCACCGTAAATCCTGGCGCCGGATTTTATAATAGTTTCGGCATTAATCCAAACCGGCCCCTGAATAAATACATGTGGTTGAACTGTAACATTATTTTCTATAATAACCGGCCCTTTCGATGCATCTATTACGACATACGGGTTAATCGTGGTTTTCTTTCCGATAAGAATATTTTTCTTTTGAGTCAACAAGGCGCGTGGATGAACATTCCCTTGTATTTTGTTTTTAATCCGTTTTACCCGGTACATATAATCGGTGGTTATACAATCGGCATTGGCATCGATAATATCCCACGGATATGATATGATACGGGCGCGTACCGTTTCTTCGGCAAATCCTTCCGGTGTTCGAAGTGGTATGGTTTCGAATAATTCATGAGAAAAACTATTTGATGAAGTCCGGTACACAGCCACCCAGTCGTCACTGGACCGTACTATGCAACTGTTCCTTTTACGTATGATCTTTCTTATCGAATTATTCAACACTTCATCCCACACAACCCTGCTGTTAACATACAGAGCTTCGTCAGCGTCGGGATTTTCCCGGATCATCATTGGGTAACGATCGGCATATATGGTCCGAAAATCATCCCGCATGATATAGGATACTCTTTTTCTAGGTATGAAGCGTTCGACACGGTCGGCAAGTGAAATTGTACCGCATAAAAGGTCAAATGTTGGCCTTGTTGCCGTAAGGGGCAGGAGTTTTTTAAAGCCTGTATCTTCTACGATGATAAGATGCAAAGGTAAATCCTGATGTGGTGATACGGTCGGGGAATAAACAGGTATTGTACATAACTAAAAAAACGGAATGCAGTGTGATACATTCCGTTTTTTATAGAACAGACATACTGTTACGAGGCTGCGGATGTATCCGCTGATTCTGTTTTTGCCTCCGACTTCTTGCCGTACTTCCTCATAAACTTTTCGACACGACCGGCGGAGTCCACAAGTTTCTGCTTACCCGTAAAGAACGGGTGGCATGCCGAGCAAATCTCCAGTTTCAGATTGCTTTCTGTTGAACGGGTAGTGAATGTATTGCCACAAACGCATGTTACCACCGTCGGATGATAATCGGGATGAATTCCTTCCTTCATATGCTTCAACACCTCGTAAAAATGTGTTTATAATTTATATTTGTTATAATTATTAAAAGGTAATAAATAAATCCGATAATAGCAATAAATCAGCGTGTTATACGGTATCGATATGGAATGCTGACCCACTGAGGGCCATGAAGATCTGACATATCGGCAGGAGAAAATTGGGACAATCTGGCTGATTCGAGTGCTGAATCGGATAATAACGGGTGATCGCTGCTCTCGATAAATGAAACATTTACGATGCCTGCAGTATCGAATAACACACGTACAACCACATCTCCTTCGATGCCCTGTGCCAGTGCTTCAGAGGGATAGACCGGTCTCTGGAGTCGAAGAATAGCATCGGGTTCATCAACAAGTACAAGTGCATTGGGGTTTTCATCCGGTTCTTTATCCTCTTCAGCAGTGATCGTCGATGATATCGCAGTATTTGCATTACTTATTGTGCCACCCTCCACGTATACGTCATCATCATCAAGATGGGCAAGCCCGTCTTCGATATACGATGTATCGCCGATTAGATTATCGTCGATTTCATTTGATGCGTGAATATACTCGCGTTCACGCATCACCACATCGGGAAGAACATTACCCGGTTGTGTGTTTGTTTCCGCATCGTCGTCTACATATCGGTGGATGTCGGTTTCGGTAACAATCCCCGTGTAGGGATTATCGTCAGATGACAGCATCGATGTGATATAAAAAATTATTACATTAGCAATAATGAGTATTGCAATAGCGAATGGCACAAATCTCCTGAGAGAAAACGACCTCCGTTTCTTTACAGGCGTTGGTTCTGGTTCTGAAACTTCGTCACCTCCGGAATTCACGAGGGATTGGATTCTCGTTTCAAGATTTTTTGCTGTTGAATTTTCCGGATCGATGATAAAAATGCGTCGTATTTCATCGAGCGCACTTTGATAATCGCCCCGGTCTATATACGTTTCGGCAACTTTAATAAATTGGTCTTTGAGCTTCTTCAATGCAAGTTCACGCTCGCGTACATACGGGTCAGCGTTTTTACCATTATTGGGATCCGTATGATCGGCATCTGCAAAGGATTCTTCACGTTTTCGGGAATCATCGATTGCCCGTCGAATTAATTCGGGTATAGCATCGCGAATTTCATTTTTATGAACATCCGCACCTGGGTTTATTTTGCTTAAATCAGCTAACTGCTTTACCTGTTTTTCAAGAGCAATAATGTAAATATTTCGCGGATCCGTGAATTTCGCATCTTTTATTGTCCCCAATGCTTTATAATAAACTCCGGCATCAATATTTTTCTTGCTTGCGGAAAGATGCGCTGAAACTAACTCATGCAGCGGTTGCCTAGATTGTGCCATATAGGTGTTCCCTTAAACCAATTAAATTATCTTAATACCCTCCTACTGCTTTTGCCGATGGATATACCATTGTTAGTTTTTTCCCTCCCTTTGCTTTTCCCTGTAGACTACGTATGCGAGCATCCAAGCGGATAACTTCTTCATTAAACGGATCGATGATATATGCTTTTGTAATCTCATCGAGTGCTTTCGTATACTCTTTCTTATCGCTAAACTGTTCCGCGGCACGTAAATGAATCCGCAAGGAAATGTCTCGCTCTTTTCCGGATATACCGTCGGAATCAGTGTGTGATGCATTATGTGCAGTATCGTTTGTTAATACGGAGTTCGTGCTTTCATTCCAGACTTTCCAAATCTCCGTTTCGAGTTGTTCAAGATCTTTCCGGTTGTCCTGGATCATTTTCGCATATGCAACTTCGGCAAGAGCATCGTCGTAATTTTCTTCTCCTAAGAATTGTTTTGCCTTCTTTATGTGATTGTGTATAGCTGCTTCCCGTTCTCCGCGTTCTATCTCTTCCTGCTCCTGCCGCCATGAGGTATATACCTTACGGATTTCTTCCTCAAGATCGATAGCATCGGATTCAACCTTCTTTTTCGCGTACTGCCATGAACCGCTATTTCCGTTTGGACCGTTCGTCTTATTCTCTACGGTTCGCTTGTTCTCTACGGTTTGCTTCTTGCCACTGTCATCGGTTTCTTCAAGTTTTGCATAATAGTTTGCCAGTGCTTCCTTGTACTGGTTTTTCGTATTTCCTCGTCCACTTCTTGCATTACGATCTATCGATGATACCTTCTCCCATAATTCCTCGACTTCCTTCCATCGCTTTTCCGCTTCCCGAATTTTCTGTTGTAACTGTAACAATTCCGAGTCATCGGGATTTGACTTCAATCCTGTTTCGAGTTCTTCGAGCGCTTTGGCAAAATCTTCTTGCGCAAGATACTGTTTAGCTCTGTTTGCATATGCTCGAGTTGTTTTTACCCGCTTTGCTTCCTCCTGCTGTGCCGCATATTCCTGCTGCAATTCTTCTTCGAAGATTTTTATTTCTTCGTTCAGCGGATCGAGCATGAACGCTTTTGTCAACTCATTCCGGGCTTTATGATACTCCTTCATTTTTCGGAGTCTGCGCGCTTCGGCAATGTGACCTGCTGCTTGTTTCGACCGGTTATCGGCATCTTCTTCCGATTGACTTTTTTCTGAAACTACCGGCTTCGCTTTTTCATCTGTTTCTTTTCCCCTGTCGTTACGTTTCTGAGGCGGCGATGGGGTTGTTTGTTTTTTTACCGCATTATTCCGCCGTTTGTTTTGTACGTCAACAATTTCTTGTTCGAGTTTGGCTATCTTTTTATCGAACGGGTCAACGACAAACGCAAGGGCAATTTCACCGAGTGCGCTTTCGAATTGTTCATTCTCCAAATAAGAACGTGCCTTCCCGAGATATCCGGCGATTTTTTCCTCTATCTCATGCTTCTTCTGCCGAGTCTGTATTCCTTCACCAGCCAACGCGCGTTCTTGAGCAGATTTTATCAGCTCCCGCATCTCTTCTTCCTGTTTCCTGCTCTGTTCTTCTTCCTGCATGCTTCGTTCTTCTTCCTCATTTTCTAAGTATTTCTCGCGGGCTTCAAATATTTCCTCTTCACACTTCTGCAGCTCCGCGTTTAACGGATCGAGCACGTAGGCAGATGAAATAATGCGAATCGCTTCGGAGAATTTATTTTGGCGGAGGTAGGCTTGTGCATTTTCAATTTGCTTCCGTATCTTTTTATATGTTTCCACTCGAATTTTCGATTTTTGAAGTTTTTCACGCTCCAGTCGTTCCATCTCTTCTGCCCGCTGTTCTTCTTCAATTGTGCGGATTCGTTGCTCGAGTTCTATTACATCCTCATTTAGCGGATCAATGACGACCACGAATGATAGCTCACTGAGTGCATCTTCAAGATATCCATCATCGCAGAATTTCCTGGCACGTTTCAAATGTTGTTGTACTTTCTCTTCCTGTGCTTTGAGCCGGGCTTCTTCTTCCTGTCGTTTTCGTTCTTCGCCTTCGCGCTTAATTCGTTCCAGCTCTGCTTTGAGATGTTCTTTACGGCGCTTTTCTTCTTCTTGCTGCCGCTGCACGCGTTCCGATTCCGCCTCGCGGATTGCTTTATCCTGATCAGCTCTGATTCGTTCCTCAAGAGCAGAGGCGCTCTCGTTGGACGGATCAATCATATGAATACGTGCGACCTCATCGAGTGCACGGTTAAACTCTTTGTGTGCATGATATT
>PWJF01000395.1 GCA_003560935.1 Ignavibacteriales bacterium | reverse complement strand
AGAATTCCATTTTACATCGGAATTTAAAACCGCCTCCGCCCCAATCAGCAGCAGTCGGGAAGCCGTATGATACCCAAAAAACGTGAAGGGGTTAAGGGGATTCATTTCGGATGTACCCGTTATTTGATTGCATCGTAACGGAAACGATAGTTGCCGAAGAGTACGGAACGCGTTATATTGGTATAGAAAGATACACCACTTGTTTCCTCACAATAATTACTGAACAGCATCATGCCTATCCTCAAGAATGATACGGGGTTATACGTCGACCTGTACGAACTCACCATGGCGCAGGGACATGTCCTGAACGGAAAGAAAGATATTCCCGCGGTATTCGATTATTTTTTCAGAGAAATTCCATTCGGTGGGGGATATGTTATCTTTGCCGGTCTCATGGATTTGCTTGAAATGCTCGAACGATATCGTTTCGATGATGATGATTGTGAATATCTGGAATCGATAGGCTTCCATAAAGAGTTCACGGCGTATCTGCGGGATTTCCGTCACCGCCTTACGATGTATGCACCGCGCGAAGGAGAGATCGTCTTCCCGAATGAACCCGTTGTCCGGGTAGAAGGAAATATCATCGAAGCACAAATCGTCGAGACGATGCTTTTAAATATGCTCAATTTTGAATCGTTGATTGCAACAAAAGCTGCGCGTATTCGTCATGCCTCCGGAGACAAGATGGTTACAGATTTCGGATTGCGGCGGGCACAGGGACTTGCAGGAATTCACGGAACACGAGCGGCGATCATCGGCGGAGTAAACTCTACATCGAATGTGTTCAGTGCAAAGTTGTACGGTTTGAAAACTGCCGGAACACAGGCACACTCGTGGATACAAGCCTACGGCGATGAACTTGAAGCATTCCGTCAGTTTGCAAAAGTTTTTCCGGACCGATGTATCTTGTTGGTCGATACGTATAACACTCTTCATAGCGGCATACCCAACGCGATCACCGTTGCAAAGGAGATGGAAGCGCGTGGTGAAAAACTGCAGGCAATTCGTTTGGACAGCGGCGATCTCGCATATCTCTCCAAACACGCACGAAGAATGCTCGATGAAGCGGGATTGCACTATGTGAAAATCGTTGCATCGAATCAGCTTGACGAATACATCATTCGCAGTTTGCATACGCAGGATGCACCCATTGACGGATACGGGGTCGGCACGCGGCTCATTACCGGAAAAGGCGAAGCCGCGCTCGACGGCGTATATAAAATTGCAATGGTGGGCGATAAACCGTTGATGAAAATTTCCGATAACATCGAAAAGATGACATTGCCCGGAAGAAAGAAAGTATTTCGCTACATCAACGGTGAGGGTATATTCAACGGCGATGCCGTTGTGCTGGATTCCGAAGATGGTGTCGATTGGATGTACCATCCGCATAAACCCGACATGTTCAAACGAATGGATACCATGAAAAAAGAAGAACTTATGAACAAGGTAATGGATTGCGGTGAGATTGTAATTAAGAAAGAATCGCCGTATGAAATTGCACATTATGTGCAGGAAAGAATGAAAATGCTTTCGGATGAACACAAGCGATTTGAATTCCCGCATATTTATAAAGTCGGTATCAGCAAGCAGTTGATGGAACTCCGTTCTAAGATGATCCGTGAAATAAAGCTTGGAGGAGATTGATCATGAAGCAGTTTATTAATGGCGTCACACTTGAACTCATGCAGGGTGATATTGCATCACAGAAAGATATAACAGCCGTTGTGAATGCCGCAAATGCCGAACTACGAATCGGAGGCGGTGTTGCCGGCGCAATTCACCGGGCGGCAGGTCCGGGATTGGAAAGAGAATGCCAACCGCTTGCACCGATACGTCCCGGTGAAGCGGTGATTTCGGGTGCCCATAATCTGCCGAATAAATACGTGATCCATTGCCTCGGTCCAGTGTATGGAGTCGACAAACCCGAAGATGAGCTGTTAGCCGATTGTTACCGCAACGCATTGAATATTGCCGAGGAGAAGGGGATCGATTCGGTGGCTTTTCCGGCTATTTCAACAGGAGCCTTCGGTTACCCGATGGAATCGGCAGCTACAATTGCCTTGAAGACAGTTTTGGAAGAAGCGAAGAAGCTGAAATCCATTAAAACAATACGTTTTGTGCTCTTCAGCAAAAGTGATCTGGAGGTGCATGCAGCTGTATTAAAGGGGATTGCTATGTAAAGCGAAACGATGTTTCGCGTTGTCGAATCACCGATTCATGTTAGATTTTTCTCTAATTCGATGAGCTATTGACTATTTTTTAAAAAATATGTAGTATTAGGTGTAAAGAAGTCGAAACATCGCTGCGCCACCGACTTGGCGTTAGCATCCTGGTCTGTATCCAGATTTTGCTTACCTTTGAAGTTGTCGACCTTGACACTGATGCCGTAGTCGCGGATATGCGATAGCGGGCATCAGCCCCCGCCTTCTACCGGACATGTCGTTTATTGCAGGAGATGTTATCATGATCGAAATCAAGAAGGTTCTTTTCACTACCGATTTTTCACCCTCCGGTCAATTTGCGTTAAATCATGCCCTATTTCTGGCAGAACAATATAATACTGAATTACATTTACTTCATGTTATTCAGACCCATCGGCACGACATGATTGAACCAATGGCGCAGGTTCCCAATGCTGAGGAAATTTATAAAATGCTGTGTGAAAATGCAGTTGTACGGTTACAAGAGATGGTCGCCGGGAAACAAAATGGTATAACTATTATTACTCATGCAGTGCGTGGAGTAAATATACCTGAATCTATAATTGAATATGTAACCGATAACGATATCGACGTTGTTGTGATGGGAACCCATGGTCGGCACGGTGTATCGAGATTGTTAATGGGCAGCGTGTCTGAAAAGGTCGTTCGTCTTGCTCCGTGTTCTGTGCTGACCGTTCATGAGGGCAATGAGATCGATCCGCAGAAGGCGATGCACAACGTTGTAATGCCAATCGATTTCTCGAAAGATTCCAAAACCGCATTACGGGTTGCTATCGAAGTTGCTGAGACATATAAAGCCGATTTACATGTTTTACACGTCATAGAGAAAATCAATTTCCCTGCGGTGTATGCTTCAAGTCAGGGAGATCTTCAGGATTGGTTACCCGATATTAAGAAGCGATCGTACCGGGAGATCGAACGTCTATTGAAGGAATACGGCGGTAAGCAAACTAATAAACATATTCACATTCATGAAGGACATGCAGCTCGCGAAATAATTTCGTTTACGCAGGAGATCGGTGCCGACCTTGTTGTTATTGCACCGCATGGATTAAGAGGAATCAATTATTTAATGATGGGCAGTGTGTCTGAAAAGGTAGTGCGGTTTTCGAAGTGCCCGGTGTTAACAGTAAAAAATAAAGCAATAGCTGAATATCTGGAGGACGAAAAAATATCTGAAAAAGATGTAGTTTGATGTTTAAAGTCACAGGGGAGCCGTCCAATCCATATGCTAAACTGTGGGGAAAAGGAGGGCTGAACCATGGCGGGATTTGTGCATACTGATGTACAACAGTCATTGTTGTGGGAGCTTAATCTCGTGATGAGACATTACTTTCATCAAAATATCGACGAAATAATGAACGAATTGCATTGCCAGTCGAAATGTGTTGAGAATACCACAAAACCCGACGTCATTTTGAAAACGATCCATCACAGCGGAATATTGTATCAGCGTTCGGATAAGATCATTTCGCAGTTACGGAACGCGGTTGCGCGCTATGCAAATGGTACATACGGCTGGTGTTCCCAATGTGGCGGAGAAATACCGTCGACGCAATTACTACATACCCCGACAAGCTATCTTTGTCCGGATTGTATTCAAAATCGATTTGCGTCTGTTTATATGAGAGACAATGTTCATTGACGGAAGATGTGAGCTCATGTGATAGATGGCAGACAATACATACCGGTTTCTCTCCGCTATGGGAGAGACCGGTATGTCAATTCTATTTTATCCTCCATGTTGACATTTCCCGGTAACCTTACTAATATTAATAAAGATAAATTGTCCCGTTCTTTTGCGGTTATGCCGCCTTAGGAATTTCTGGAGTGATGTTAGATGAAGAAGATATTCAGTTCACAAAACCCCATGATCATTCACCACATGAAAAATCTGCTTGAACTGGAAGGAATACACGCAGTCGTGCGGAATGAAAATCTTTCTACCGCTCTCGGAAGTATTCCGGCCACCGAATGCTGGGTGGAATTGTGGGTTCTTGATGAGAACCGGGAAGCGGAAGCACGCGATATCATTCGAAAAGAAAAAGAATCTGAGGATAAGTCGATGGCATGGACATGGCGCTGTCCGTATTGCGGGGAGAATATCGAAGGTCAATTTACCGATTGCTGGCAATGCGGCGAGCCGAAATCCACCTATAAAGACCGGGGTGAAACATAACGGAGGATTGTATGAAAGCTCGCACTGGTAATCTATCCATTTTACTTCTAACATTAGTTGCTTTTATCACATCATATAGTTTTATCGCTTACACCGGCGAGCTATCTTCCCTGGAGAAGGTAGATCGATTATTTACTAATGTGGATAATAAAGCTTCGCCGGGTGCGGCAATCGCTATTCTCAAGGACGGTGAGATCATATATTCCCGCGGATACGGTATGGCTAATCTCGAGTATGATATTCCGATTACACCTGCAACGGTATTTCATGTAGCGTCGGTTTCAAAACAATTCACCGCATTTGCTATTGCCATGCTTGCCGATCGGGGCTACCTTTCCCTTGACGACGATGTGCGCAAACATATGCCTGAGTTTCCCGACTTTGGAGATACGATCACGCTGCGGCATCTGATCCATCATACAAGCGGGTTGCGCGATCAATGGGAACTGCTCGCGATGGCAGGATGGAGGTTGGACGATGTAATAACAAAAGAACATATTATGAAAATGCTGCAACATCAACGAGAACTGAATTTCAGTCCGGGTGAGGAATATCTATATTCAAATATGGGGTACACTGTGCTTGCAGAAATCGTCGAACGGGTAAGCGGACAACCGTTTAAAGATTGGACGTATGACAATATTTTTGAACCGCTCGGTATGAAAAATACACATTTCCATGAGGATCATCGTCATATCGTTCGCAATCGCGCGTATTCATACTCACCCGATCCGGATAACGGATTCCGGAAGAGTGTGCTGAGCTATGCAAATGTCGGAGCGACAAGTTTATTTACGACCGTTGAGGATCTCGCACGATGGGTTAAAAATTTCGATACATTCAAAATCGGTAATGAACGAACTTTTAACATGATGCATCAACGGGGGATATTAAACAACGGTGACCAAATCGGCTATGCTTTCGCCTTGCATGTAGGACAGTATCGGGGAACCGAAGTCATCGGTCACGGCGGCGCCGATGCAGGCTTTCGAAGTTATGTGGGACGTTATCCCGGGAGAAACTTTGCTGTTATACTATTAAGCAACCTCAGCTCTATTGCTCCGCAAAGAATTGCTCATAGTATTGCAGATATTTTTTTGGATGATGTATTGGAACCGGCGGAAGTGCGCGTGGAATCCACCGGATCATCGGAGAAGCAAAATGAGGGTTATAAACCTACACCGGATCAGTTGCTTCATTATACCGGCAAGTATTACAGCGATGAACTCGGTACATATTATACAATCGAGTTGCGTGACGATAAGCTGATTGCAACGCACAGGCGGCACAGCGATATTGAGTTGACGCCGATTATAAATAATAGGTTTTCAGGAAATCAGCGGTGGTTCCGTACGGTTGAGTTTGTTACAGACAGAAGAAATAATGTGGAAGGATTCCGTTTATCGGGAGGACGGGTACGAAATGTTTGGTTTGAAAAACAACACTAAAAAATAACGGAGAAGCATGTGGCACTTCATTCATTAGCCGGCAAACCGGCACCGAAAGAAATACTTGTCAATATCCCCGGACTTATTTCCGCATACTATACACATAAACCGGAAGCAGGTAATCCTGCCCATCAAGTATCGTTCGGTACCTCGGGACATAGAGGAACATCTCTGAAAAATGCCTTTAATGAACATCATATTCTCGCAATAACGCAGGCAATTTGCGAAGTTCGAAAAGAGACGAACGTTACCGGTCCCCTGTTTATGGGCATGGATACTCATGCATTATCCTATCCGGCACATGCAACCGCAATCGAAGTATTTGCCGCCAACGGTGTCGATGTTATGATACAGGATAACGTACGCCCGACACCGACACCCGTCATCTCTCATGCCATCCTTACACATAATAAAGGAAAGACAACCGGTTTAGCCGACGGTGTAATAATTACACCCTCGCATAATCCACCGGAAGACGGAGGGTTTAAATATAATCCAACACATGGCGGGCCTGCCGATACGGAACTGACAGAGCAGATTGAGGACCGGTCAAATGAAATTTTACGTAACGATCTCAGGGATGTAAAACGGATGCCGTATGAGAAAGCGATCCGGTCGTCAACTGTCCATGATCATAATTATATAACGACATATGTACAAGATTTGAAGAACATCATTGATATGGATGCGATACGTTCCGCCGGGTTGAAGATCGGATCGCTTTCTCATACGGCATCCGTTT
>PWJF01000537.1 GCA_003560935.1 Ignavibacteriales bacterium | reverse complement strand
GATGTATTTTCTGAAGCACAATACATGGGATCCATCGCCATTATTCGGGGATGGAAAACGATTCACTGCACGCTTCCCTCCCTACAGGCGATTTTCACGGGTTTACTGGTATGTAGAGCTTACCGACTGGCATGAGAACATTGTCCGTATCCCGGAAACCGGATATAAATCATTCAGGGTGTGGTAATGCAGTATGTAGTGATCACACCCGCCTATAACGAAGAAAAGTTTATTACATATACGCTGGAGTCGATGTGCAGGCAATTTCACCAACCTGTGCAGTGGGTAATCGTTGACGATGGATCGTCCGACCGGACAGCGGGCATAGTAACGGAATACAGTAAGGATCATCCCTGGATAAAGTTAGTTACAAACCCGGTCAAAGAACCAAGATCCTTCGGTCCGAAAGTAGTTCGCGCGTTCAATATCGGGATGAGTAACCTTGATGTGACCGACTACGGTTTTCTTGTAAAATTGGATGCTGACCTGACACTCCCACCCGGCTACTTTGAACTCGTCGCAACAACATTTCAATGGGAAAAAGATGTCGGGATCTGCGGAGGTATACGCATCTACCCTCAGGAGGAGAAAGATCTTCCAAGGATAGCCAAACACCTGGACCACATTAGCGGCGGAATGAAGGCATACCGGAGAGAATGTTATGTTGATATAGGCGGGTTATTACCGGTGATCGGATGGGATCTAATTGATGAACATATAGCCCGATATTACGGCTGGAAAATAAAAATATGTCCTGAGTTAATTGTTATCCATCATCGGCAATCAATGGATTATAGAAGAAAAATTCGCAATAAGTTTCTTGCAGGCATGTGGTATTACCAGACCGGATTCGATTTCTTCTTGATGATATTGAACGTGATAAAACAAAATTTCAAAAAACCGCTCATTTTATCCGGAATTTTGGTTTTCGCGGGGTATTGGCATGCCTTGATTTCAAGGAAAGAAAAATTTGTCAGCGATGATATCGGTAAATCGGTTAGAAAATATTCTTATAATCGAATCATTAATCGGTTTCAGAAATACTTTTATGACCGTACGTCATAATTCTGCATTTGAAAATGATGAACAATCCGCTCCTCTTCATCCCAATCAGTATACTAAAAACGAAACCGGCCATTATCGATCTCGTACAATGTCATACGACCAAGCGCATACGAATACTCAGATATACGCAGAAAAACCGTAATTTCATCCGACATCCCATAATCTTTTAATCCTGTAAAATATAATACAATGGTGTGTGAAATTACCTATCGCTATAGCATCGCTAACTCCCGGGTTAATCTTCCCTCTCTCAAGCCATTTATCATTTTGTGTTTTCTTGGCTTCATAATTAAGTTTTTCATTGAATTTCTAACCTATTTTATCTATATTTGACCAATTGTTTTGTAATCAATGAGCGAAGCGAATTAATCTAAATTATTATCACGTAATAAAATAACCGAATGTCAAACGAAAACCTTCTAAAATTAGCGCGGGAAGCATTACAACTTTCATATTCTCCCTATTCACAGTTTCGCGTCGGCGCGGCATTGCTTACATCCTCCGGAAAAGTATTCACCGGATGCAATATCGAAAACAGTTCATTTTCGCTCACGATATGTGCCGAGCGAACTGCCCTCTTCAAAGCCGTTTCCGAAGGTGAAAATTCATTTTCCAAAATACTCATTGTATCCGATGCGGATGATTTCATATCCCCCTGTGGAGCGTGCCGGCAAGTTCTTTCCGATTTAGCGGGTGATATCGAAATTATTCTAACAAACTCACGGGGAGAGATGCAGTACAAAAAGATAAGCGATCTACTCCCGTTTGCATTTGGTCGGGCAGATTTAATAACAAAACGGAAGTAATTGATCAAAGTATGACAACACCGTCAACCCATCATTCACCCACCGATACCGGATGGATCGAAGTAATTTGCGGCTGTATGTTCAGCGGAAAAACAGAAGAACTGATTCGCCGTGTACGCCGGGCGCACATAGCAAAACAAAAAGTTATTGTATTCAAACCTCAAATAGATACACGCTACAGAAGTGATCATATAGTTTCACACAGCGAGCAATCGCATGTCAGCGTCAGCGTTAAAGACGCGAAAGATATAATGGAACTGGTTGATGAATATCAGGTCATCGGTATCGATGAGGCACAGTTTTTCTCAAGCGATATCATTGAGATTTGTAATACACTTGCCGACCGTGGAAAGCGGGTTATAGTCGCCGGCCTCGATCAGGATTATCGCGGAGTACCGTTCGAACCGGTTCCGCAACTTCTCGCAATCGCCGAATATATCACAAAGACACTGGCAATCTGCATGGTATGCGGTAATCCGGCTGACCGGACGCAGCGTATTACCAAGTCACAGGAACGCGTGCTCGTCGGTGCGAAAGATCATTATGAAGCCCGATGCCGAAAATGCTTTGAACCACCGGTCGAATCTCATTAACTATTTACTAATTAATTCGCTTCGCTCATTGATTAAAAAACAATTTACGGATAAACTATGATTTTAACCGACCTTCTTCGTGGAATTCTTGGGATTACCGTAGTTCTCGGAATAGCATTCCTGGTTTCGAATAATAAAAGCAGAATCAACTGGCGACTGGTGGGTTTCGGATTGATTCTCCAGATCGTTTTTGCAATATTCGTTTTAAAGATCAGCTATGGTCAATGGTTTTTTGCGCAAATAAGCAGTGTCTTCGTTACCATACTGAATTTTACCCATGAAGGTGCTCAGTTTGTGTTCGGCGATCTTGCAAAAGGTCCTGAGAAAGAGGGGAGTTTTGGCTTCTTCTTTGCCTTTCAAGTATTACCCACGATTATCTTCTTTGCATCTTTGATGGGCGTGTTGTATCATCTGAACGTGATGCAGCGGGTAGTACAAGGAATGGCCTGGGTTATGGCAAAAACTATGGGAACAAGCGGCGCCGAATCTCTTTCGGTAGCTGCTAACGTATTTATCGGCCAAACCGAAGCACCCCTGGTCATTCGCCCATATATTGCAGGTATGACCCGCTCCGAGCTGCTGGCACTTCAAACGGGCGGAATGGCAACGATCGCCGGAGGCGTGCTTGCGGCGTATGTTCAAATGCTCGGATTCTCGTGGGCTGAAGTGCACGGTTGGGCGGTAACTCAAGCTCAACAGTTGTTTGCAGGTCACCTGCTTGCTGCAAGCGTAATGGCTGCTCCCGGAGCATTAATAATGGCAAAAATCATGATCCCTGAAACCCAGGAATCGGAAACAAAAGGACGTGTAAAAGTTCATGTGGAAAAAACTTCCGTCAATGTGATAGAAGCGGCGGCGGCGGGAGCATCTACCGGTATGAAATTAGCGCTCAACGTGGCAGCTATGCTTCTCGCGTTCATTGCATTGCTTGCGCTTGTTAATTATTTCATCGGCAGTATAGGAGATGTTTTCGGCATCGAAGACCTCACTCTCCAGTGGCTGCTCGGTATCGTTCTGGCTCCGATAACATTCGCCATCGGAGTACCGTGGAGCGAAGCTGTACAGGTGGGGAGTTTGATCGGTACCAAAACAGTATTAAACGAATTTGTCGCATATATGCATCTAGCAGAATTAATACCGCAAGAGGTCTTATCTGAAAAATCGGTTTTGATTGCAACCTTTGCTCTCTGCGGATTTGCTAATTTCGCATCGATAGCGATTCAATTAGGCGGGATCGGACCGTTAGCCGAGAACAGGCGTCCGGAATTGGCGAAAAACGGCCTCAGGGCAGTTCTCGGCGGTACGCTGGCTACAATGCAGACCGCAACCATCGCCGGCGCTATGATGAATATTCCACAACTATTTTAGTTCAAAGGAAAGGTTACTTACAAAGAGATGTAGTCCACCTTGTCTATACCGACTGGACTGCTATTTACAATACATCAGGTTTCCAGGAAAACCAGGAAATTATCAATAAAGAGTGGGGACTACATCTTTTACTGACATATGGTCGATTTTAACAAAGCACAATTACGGGAAAGCGTATCCTATATTACTAATCTTACCGGAGAAGATTTTCCCGAAACTGCTGTGGTTCTCGGATCGGGGCTCGGTAATTTTGTAGAGGATTTAAAGGATACAATTACCATCCCGATGCATGCTATTCCCGGATATCCCAGACCTACGGTTGAAGGACACGGCGGGAAAATTGTTATTGGAACGATTTCAAACATCACCAATAGTAACGCAACCCGCATCTGCACATTTCAAGGACGAATTCATTACTATGAGTGCGGCGAGATAAGAAAAGTGCTTTACCCGGTATTTGTGATGAACGAATTGGGCATAAGAAATCTTTTAATCACGAATGCTGCAGGCGGTATAAACAAACAATTTACTGCCGGCGACTTAATGATAATTCGGGATCAATTGAATCTTACGTTTCGTCGGCCACCCCCTGTGCACTCCGGACATCCAAGAGAATATAAAACGAAGGTTCCTCTGTACGATTCGGAGCTAAGCAATCTAATTCAACATGTCGCGCTTGAGAACGGAATCAAAATTCAGGACGGGATTTATGCCGGAGTACTGGGTCCCTCCTACGAGACGCCGTCTGAAATTCAAATGCTCCACCGGCTTGGCGCGGATGCGATCGGTATGTCTACCGTTCTGGAAACCTTACAGGCAAGCATTTTCGGGATTAAAATAGCGGGGATATCATGTATAACGAACATGGCGGCCGGAATCAGCATGGAAAAACTTTCACACGACGACGTGACTATTACAGCCTCGCGGGTAAATGAAACGTTTAAAACACTTCTTCGCTCTCTCTTAACACATTCCGACTGGAATTAACCTAAATTTTCAAACAGGCGGGTACCAATGGTAAAGTATCGTGTAGATTATAACACCCGTGATCGATACATATAACCACGCCGGAAATGTCCACCGTGCAAGTCTGGCATGTTTGGTATACTGTTTCTTCCATGCCCGGTAGAGCAGTATCAAAATCGGCGGCAGAATGATTGTTGCTAATATGGTGTGCGAGATGAGAATGGTGAAATACACTGGCCGTATCCATCCGTCGGCGGTAAACGTTGTGGCCCCCGATGTATAATGATATATTATATACGACACAAGAAACAACGCAGACAGGGAAAACGCCGTCAGCATGGCTTTTTTATGAGCTTCCCGTTTTTTCTTCTTAATGAACACGAATCCTGTAATCAGGAATACTGCACTAAGACTATTTAAAATTGCATTTACCGTCGGTAGATCGCTTGTTGACATTTACTTAAACCGTTTCACCTAATAAAAAATATAAATCTTCTATGAGCTTTTCGATCTCTGTATCATCAAAGCCGTCATAATACCCCCGTATCATTCCTGTATCATCAACCATAACAAATCGCTGACTGTGCATTATAGGCTCAATAAGCGTCCCTCCGTCGGGATTAACGCCGAGTAAAAATCCCTCCCGTGCAAGTGAGTATATTTCTTCCTTCTTACCGGTCAGAAACGACCAGCGTTCCTGATCCGCTCCCCACTCCTCTGCATAAGCCCGGAGCACATCAGGGGTATCCCTTTCGGGATCGACGCTAAATGAAACGAATCTTACCGGCATGTCAGGTGGTATCGCATTCTGTAATTCACGCATTTGAAACGTCATCGTAGGGCATATGCCCCCGCAATGTGTGAAAATAAAGTTTGCGATCCAATATGTTTCAAGAAGATCGCTTCCCGTCAATTCCTCACCAAATTGATCGATAAGTGCAAACTGCGGTACATTTTTTATCACAACTAATTTTCTCGTTGCATCGTTTTCGCGTATTGTGTGATACACCAGCATCAGCATTATCATACTGACAAAGAAAAGAACGATTATAACGGGAGTGAATATCTTTCTTGTTGATTTTTGAAATTCCATTTCGGTCTATACCCGTTCCCGGTTAAATAATTAAATAATTCATGCTCACCATCCGATGTTCTCTGTTACCCATGCCGCGTACGCCGCACAGTATGTGTTGCTATAAGTAATAATACAATCGAAAAAGTCCATGTCACAACTATGGAGAGTGGTGATATATTCAACAAACTACCTCCCGGCATTCCGCTGTAAAGGACTCCCTTTATCAGATCGACCCCATAGCCGATTGGATTTATGGCGATAATCCACTTTATGATTACCGGAGAACCCTCAGCCGGGAATACCGCACCCGATAAAAGCCATAACGGTACAAGGACAACATTCATTATCCCATGGAAACCCTGAATTGAATTAATCTTCCATGCAATAACAAAACCGAGCGACGACAATCCTATAGATATTACAATACATGCGGCGACGAACAATACTGCTGTAATCAGGTTGATATAAAATCCTATTAATGGCGCACATATAAAGAAGATAGCGGCTTGAATTAATGCTATAGTTACCCCTCCGAGGATCTTGCCGGCTACAATACCGTGGGATGTAACAGGGGCAATCATCACGTTTTGAAAGAATCCTTCGTTCCGGTCTTCTATCAATGAAATATTAGAAAAAATGGACGTGAACAGCAAGATCAAAACAATAATACCCGGGTAGAAAAATTCGAGATACGATACCTCCATACCCCCTTGAACAGCGCTGAAAGAGT
>PWJF01000476.1 GCA_003560935.1 Ignavibacteriales bacterium | reverse complement strand
TGGCTTTATGTCGGAAACGATAAAGATAGCCGCGCTGACCTTCCGATTATTCCGTACGACTTGATTTACCTGCTGTTTCAGGAACGTTTTTCATCAACGCTATCAACGCTTCGTCTGATACGCGAATTTACCGGCATACTGAAATCGCAGCTTCATTACCGCAAGCGGTATCCGCTTACCGGACTGGCATATCTCATCCGTACCATCTACGCATCGATGGCAGAGACCGAATATGAATATGAAAGTACATCTTCCCCCGACTTCCATATAAGAGAAGAAGATCTTCGTATCCTTATTAAAGCGAGTACGCTCGCGGTTAAAAGCCGGATGGAAGCCCGGTATGTAAGCCGTAAAAAGATCCCGCCTAAAATATATAATCTCTTTTTCCCGGCAATCGAGAGCATATTGGTAGCCCAATATGTGGAGAACGACGGATTCGACCGCTCATTTTCCGAATTTGTAAAAATGCACAACTCCGAATTATCGGGCACACAATATACCGCGCAGTACCGGTCATATTTTGAATATCTCGTGAAGTTGAGCCGCGAAGAGCTGATCCATAAAATTAAAAGAGAAATTTAAAAAGTTTTCCGCAGAGTGCTTCAGAGGTAACGATTATATAAAAGTAGGAACCAAGCCGGCATTACCGGTCGTTCTACATTTACAATCTGCAATAGGAATCATACGGGAAACCAGGGCGTGAAGCATTATGACGAGGAAATACTTGAGCAATTTGCGTTGAATCCGGGAATGCTCGGTGAATCCATCCAAACGGAGATACGGCTGCACATAAAAGATTGCTCGCTCTGCCTCGGCATTTTTAATTATTTCGCCGATTTTTTTGAGGAGTTTCATGAAACCCTCGATCGAACGCCGCCTGAGGTCGATGAATTCGTTGCCGGACTGTACCCTGTGATTCCCATTTCAAATATCAATATCCGGGAGCCTCAAGAGCCGGCGATGTATGTCACTGTTCTTGCCGCAATGTCTGCCGCACGGGGAAACGACCGGTTCAGATCGGTAGCGACACTTGCATCGGAAGAGCAGAGGGCAGTCGTTCGCATTTTGCAGGATAACTCCACAAACAAGTTACGCATGTATGTAATAACCGATGATCCCGGTAAACGGTCTTACGCGCTGCTGTCGTTTCCGGAAATTTCAGCGGATTTTGTTACCGACCGGAATGGGCAGATTGAGGTAGATTTCCCCCACTCAAATTGGAATCATATGAAGGGTGTTCTGCGTCTTGCCGTTGCAGAGCATAATGTCAAGACGCAGAATCTCCTCAATGAGAACGGTGGAAATTATACCGACCTGAACGGCGGTTTACATTCAGTTTCGGTTGCATATCAGGATAAAAAGCTTCATATTACAACTTCGAAGAAAAAAAACTATGCCCCCGATTTGAATATCGCGGTCGTCTCGGGGGAAAACGATCTGACATACTTTATCCCGCTGCAAAACGGTACGGGTGAGTGTGTGATCGCTTCTTTACCCGAATCATTAGCTTTGAGGTTGTATTGTTAATGTATGAAAAATCCTGTCGCTATTGAGAAGCAGTACCGGGAACTTCTCTCATATATCTCGTTTCCGATTTCTCCGCGGGAACGGCTTCTTCGTATAAAAGAGTTCGTCGATCAATTAATGCGGCACCCCGACGAGTCGGAGTCGTATCTCCTCGAGGTCCTTCAACACCTGCCCGATATTGTGTACAAACTCGATATAGCCGGAATCGAGCCCTATATCATGCGGTCGTTGTATGAAGATCTCCTCGTACTGCATAGGTATCATCCTTCTCTATCGGATATCACCGGATTCGAACGATCTATCGACACTATCAGATTTATGACCGCGCAACTATATGCCTTTGCCGGTAATCCGCGCGTTATGCTTGTGTTTCTCAATCCGAATTATGCCGAGGCTCCTCCGCGGTGGATGCAGCATTTGGATCCCGACCCCATGGTCACCCCCTATGAACTTGTGCGGCAGGTAGACGCCATCGCCGAAAAGAATAACGACACCGTCTCGTACGAGATCGACAGGATCTTAGAAGCATGGACCAGATTCCGTTCGATTCCATATAGTACCGCCATCGTTCCCGTGGTGGAATTTTCATGCGGCTCCGGGTATATGAGACATAATTATGGCGGCGGTCTCAGAAAAATTCGGGTCAAGGTCATCGGTGAGACACCGGAACGTTTCGACGACATCCATCCGGATATCGCCGTGTACGGTGCGCGTCCGCCGGTAGAGTATTCGATGAAATTACCGGTGCTTGCAGCGCGCAATCTGGTTGCACGTACTCATCCGCACTTGATGAACAGGTACGTTGCCGGTCATGTGCAGTTCGATAACCGCTACGCCATGCATGAAGGTGCGTCGGCGAACGCGGCAATCGCGGCGCTGACCTATTGCACTATTCTCAAAACGTTCAAGCAGCGAACAACCTACCGCATATCTCCCGGCGTCGCGATTACGGGCAATGTAAACGAACAGGGAGATATTCTGCCCGTCGACCAACATACACTGGACCAAAAAGTCAGAGCGGTCACGTTCTCCGGTATCGATTACCTCGTTGTTCCGAAACAACAACTGGATCAAGCCGAGCACGCCGTAAGCGAAACAAAAGAATATTATCCGGGCAGACGAATAACGGTAATAGGCATCGGCCATCTGCACGATATTTTTTATGATCGCCGGCTGACCGAACAAGAGGAGATGAGTAAAGCACGGTTTATCGGCAGACAACTGCGATCGCGCAAGTATGCCGTGGGGAGCGTCGCTACCATACTTTTATTGTTGATCGTAATCGCACTGTTGATAATCGAACCGTCGGATAAAAATCCGGTGTATGGAAATTTTGAAGGTGAATCGCTTGTACTATACAATCAGAATTATCAGGTCGTAGATCGTATCCCTGTCGGACCGGAGATAATAATGCGGGATACAAGGATGGTGGAACGGTACGGGCGGGCGGGAAGCTTTATACATATCGCCGATGCCACCGGTGACGGGACAAACGAGGTGATCTGGGTGAGCGAATCGAGTGATGAAGAGATCACTACCTCGGTGATCTATTGTAAGTCCATCAGTCACAATAAGATACTTTGGGAATACCCGATCTCATTCAATTTTAATTTCCCGGCGAAACCCTATGTTAACGGAAACCGTGTTTCCGTAAATTATTTATTGATTGACGACTTCGACGGTACGGGCGCTCCGGATCTCGTCGTCATCGGGCAGGATTATCAGTATTTCCCCGGGTTCGTCCTGCGCATCGATCTCAGAACCGGCGAACTACTCGGAGAGTATGTCAATACCGGCGCCATCGTTAGTGCATTTGTTGCCGACATAACCGGCAACGGCAGGAAGGAGATCATCGCCGGCGGGAACAACAATGCATTCGATGAAGCGATGTTGATTGTGCTTGATCCGCAAAATCTGAAAGGCCATTCACCTCTGCGGGGAGATTATATTCTCGAAGGATATGAACCGGCGGAGGAGATAAGTTATATCCGTTTCCCGCGCACCGTTCTCGGGGAAATACTCAGTCACCGCTCGCGATATAACCGGATCGTTGGTTTTAAAAATAATCCCGGACGACGGGAATTCCAGGCGTATATAATCGATTACTATAACTACGATCCGCAATCTGCGATTACAGAGGTAACGCAATCCCTGTATATCGTCACGTTCGATTACGATCTCAATGTCAAGAGCATCGGCACCGATGACGGATACGATGTCATGGCACGATTCTTACTCGAACAGGGATATATCGACTCAATACCCGATCGTCATTATTTCAGCGAATATGCCGCTGCATTGAAATACTGGGACGGCAAAGACTGGCAGCACAAAGAGCGGTAACCAACATCCGCTCACAGTCCGATTTTAACCCGATTCGCCGATTACGGCGCACCTCAAAAAATATACGAATTTTTCCCCCCGGATTTTCGGCAGAGCCCCTCAGATGTAACGATATATATATACGTATAGAGAAGATACCTTTCTCCTTTTACATTACAACCCCGGAAGCCCGGCTCGAGCGGAACCACATGCAAGTGCCGGGGTTACGACGCCTGCCGGTCTCTTTCCTGTGACCGACGAGGCGGAGCTATGCTACGAGGGATCGATTGATGTATTCAATTGTTGTTTAATCAATGATCCCGACAAAGTCGGGAGCATTAATTGTCAGTGCCTGTCATCCACATCATCCGATATTTCGCGTTTATCGTTAACGCGAAGACCCCTTTAAAACTACAAATGCTCGCATTCGTAGTTTGTCCTTACCCTCGGTGCATACCGTTTTATAACCCAAAATTACAACTATAGTACATCGTTTCTCCCTTTCCTCCTTATGAACATGCTTTTTTCATTTATAAATAATCAGGATCTGCACCATGGATAACAAACACACGAACAACAACGGACTTAACGGAAAACTACCGTTCGATTTCCTCGATGAAGGACCGACTCTGAAAGACTATCTCCCCACTATCTGGCGGGGGAAGTGGATCTTACTCGCAATCGTTCTTGCAGTATTCAATGCCGCATTGTTAATTACCATGACGCAGGAACCAGAGTATGAAGCGTCCGTTTCGGTGTTCATCAACACCAAGGGGCAAAAGACAAATATTCTGGGAGGCCTTGCGGTCGACGACGCGAAAAATATCGGCAACGAACTCGAGGTGCTGAAATCAAGAATGATCGCCGAATCGGTAGCCGAACGCCTGATGGAAAAACGTTATATAGACGACAACGCTTCCGTGCCCGTACCGATACTCCTATTCTATGATGAAAATGAGAACGGACTTCGATGGCTCCCGGTAGGAGCGATTACTTCACGCGTCCGCGAAGCCGTTTCGTTCTCGCCCCGGCGCGATTCGGATTTTATTACCATTACCGCGCGGAGCAATAATAATCAGGAAGCGGCGCTGCTCGCCAACACGTACGCGCAGGTCTATTACGACCGCAATTTCCATCTCAGCCGCCAGCAGTCGAGAAGCGTGCGGGAATTCCTCGAAAATCAGCTCACGGCAAAACATTCCAATCTCGAAGAAGCCGAACAGGAGCTCAAGGAATATATGCAACGGCACGGTGTCGTACGCATCGACGATGAAACACGGCGGGTGATCGATCAGATATCGCAGCTTGAAGCGCAGCGCGAGGCGACCGGGGTCGAGATACAATCGCTGTCGAATACGCTGGTATCGCTGCGACGGCAGCTCGAAGAACAGGAGCCCAATGTTGCACGAAGCATCAGCTCCGCGGATAACCCGTATATCCGCATGATACAGGAACAGATGGCCGAACTCGAGGTCGAACGCGATCTCACGCTTACGCAAAATCCGAACGCGCAGGAGGACGAACGCTACCGCCGCATGATCGCCGAGATCGACGAGCAGCTCGAAGTGCTTCGCAGCAACCTCCGCCGCCGTACCGATGAGTTCATGCAATCGCTTCCGACCGGCACTGCCGCCGACCCGGCGGGCTTTATTAAACAACTTCGCCAGCGAATACTCGAACACGATATTCAACTGCAGGGCCTTGAATTCAAGCGCACTGCGATCAACGAGTCTTTGCAGCGCTATGAACGGCAGTTCGATCAGCTTCCGCAGGTCAACATGGAATATGCCCGTTTGGCGCGATCGCGTACCAGCAACGAGAAGCTGTATCTCATGCTCGAGGAACGCTACAACGAAGCGCTCATCACCGAGCAATCCGAGTTCGGCAGCGTGGATATCATCGACCGCGCATTGATTCCGTCGTCGCCGGTGAGTCCGAATTTACGCATCAACTTGCTGCTCGGCCTTATGCTCGGCGCGGGACTCGGATTCGCGTTTGTTATCGGCCGTGAAAGACTCTACAGCCCCGTTCGCATACCCGAAGACCTCCATAAGAACGGCTACGATACGCTCACGACCGTCCCGTCCATGAACCGTGAGATCAAAAAAATTGCAAAGAACGGCGGCAAGTTCATCAAGAACGGGAAGGAACTCGATCCGGTGCTTATCATGCTCAGCAATCCGCTCTCGCCCCCGGCCGAATCTTTCCGCCTGCTGCGGACGAACCTGCAGTTTGCGCAGGTCGATAAAAAACTCAAAACACTGGTCATCACCAGTCCGAATCCGGGTGAAGGAAAGTCAACGATCGTGGCGAATATGGGGATCAGTTACGCGCAGGCCGGGGAAAAAGTTTTACTCATCGACTGCGACTTGCGGAAACCGGCGCTCGCCGATGAGCTCGATCAATTGCACGAACCGGGACTGACCGAGGTGCTCGCCGGTGTCATGTCGTTTAACGAAGCGGTGCAGGACACCGTCGTCGAGAAGCTCGACTTCCTCGCAAGCGGCACGCTGCCGGCTAATCCCGTCGAGCTGCTCGGATCGAATAAGATGAAATCGCTGCTTGAAATGCTGGGCGGACGCTATCGCATCATACTGCTCGATTCGCCCCCGGTGCTCGCGGCAAGCGATCCGCTCGTACTCTCAACCGCTGCCGACGGCGTCGTCATGATCGCCGCATCGAACCGTACAAAGATGAAAGAGCTCGACATCGCACGCGACAGCATCCTGCGTATCGGCTCGCGCATCAACGGCGTCGTGCTTAACTTCTTCGATTACCGCCA
>PWJF01000152.1 GCA_003560935.1 Ignavibacteriales bacterium | reverse complement strand
TTTTTTAGCTCTATTTGGCGTCGATTACGATTTCAAAGATGCCTACAAGATGGAACTAACAGCCGGCAGATGGTTCTCACCCGAGCATAAAGCTGATGTCCGTGAGGCGATCATACTCAATGAAACTGCTGCCCGTCAGCTTGGATACGACCCTCCGGGCACCATTGTCGGGCAACGATGGGGAACTGACTTATTCGGAGAAATTATCGGCGTTGTACGGGATTTCAATTTTAAACCGCTTCATCAACCGGTCGAACCGATGGCATTTCAACTCATAGGTCATCATTTTACAAATTTCAGGCATATAACTATAGCATACAACACGAACGATCTCTCGTCTACACTATCCGGTATCGAAAGTATATGGAATGAAATGGTACCGCACCGTCCGTTTACCTATTTCTTTTTCGATGATTTTCTTTATGATTTATATGGAGATGAACAACAGTTTGCCAAAATATTCACCGTCTCATCGTTCCTTGCCATTTTTATAGCGTGTATCGGGTTGTTCGGGCTTGTTTCGTTTATCGTCGAGCAGCGGAAAAAGGAAATCAGTATACGGAAGGTTCTGGGCGCAAGCACTGCAAGTATACTACAGTTAATTTCACGGGAGTACTTCTATCTCGTCCTCATATCCGTCATCATTGCATCGCCCGTTGCGTATTATTTTATGAGCAAGTGGCTTGAGAATTTTGCCTTCCGTATGTCGATCGGTATCGGGATATTTTTAGGAGCAGCGGGGCTTATTCTGCTGCTTGCATTGGGGACGGTGATGTATCACGCTATTAAAAATGCGTTTGTAAATCCGGCGGAGACGTTGAAGTATGAGTGAGAATGCTACAAGGTTGATTGGATAAATAAGGTTATGGATTACAAGCTGATTGTATTTCGAGACGAGATTTTAGCGATATTTGGGAGTTCTATTACGATACAAGCACATCCTTCAAATTCACCGTCAATCCTCCGACTGTTCTCACATCAATGGATTGGTCAGATGTGAAGCTGCCTAAAAAATGAAATGCCTTGTTTTCCAGAATATACTGTTCTATCGTTTTCGCTGTCGGATTGACGATCCAGTACTCCCGTACACCGTAATGCTCGTAGAGATTCTTCTTCGTCACCCGGTCAAGTGTCTCGGTCGATTCAGATAGGATTTCTATAACTAAATCCGGCGCGGCGATAATGTTTTTCTTGGTAATTATACCCGTTCGTTCTGACGATATAAAAACAATATCCGGTTGGACAACATCGGTCATCGATAAGACGACATCGATCGGTGCATACAAAACTTCACCCAATTTATTTTTTGAAACATAGGTACCTAATATAAGTACGATATTTCTGCTAATTATTTGATGCTCTGAAATCGGTGAAGGCGTCATTATGAGTTCTCCCTCAATAATTTCGTATTTCTTCCCGTCGTTGGGGAGGGCCAAATAATCGTCGTATGTTACCGGTTTCGTTCGGGTAGTCATTACATATCCATCCTTTAGTAATACTGGTAAACTATAAGATCGTGCCGTAAAAGTCAAGCAATCATTTTCGATTAAAAGTGTCCGTTTCCGAACACCACTGTCCGGTTTGTTGACACTCAAACGCTAAATAAACGCTAAATCCCGTTCAAAATCACTAAAATATAATTTGGCGCACTTGTTGCAACACTAATAAACACGCATCGTAAACATGAGTAATAATCCGTAATTCGTAACTCGTAATTCGTAATTCAAAAAAATGGACCGAAAAATAGAAAAAAAGAATTGGACCCCGAAAAAGATAGCCGTCATTGCAGCGGTAGGAATTTTTATTTTTTTCACCCTTTATAGCTTTGTAATCAGCGATAGCGGATCGCGTCTGAATGTCGAGCGCGACCGTATCACTATATCGACCGTTGAGCAGGGTGAGTTCCTTGAATTTATCCCCGTCAGCGGAACCGTTATTCCGCTCCGCACCATTTATCTCGATGCGATCGAAGGCGGCCGTATCCAGAAAATTCATATAGAAGACGGCAGTTTCGTTGAAGATGGAGATACCATCCTTACACTCACAAATAATACATTGCAGCTCGATGTATTCAACCGGGAGGCACAAATCCTCGAACAGATCAACAACCTGCAGAACACCCGATTGAGTCTCCAGCAGGAACGGCTTCGCTTGCGCGACCAGGTACTTAATTATGAATTCCAGATGAAAAACCGGAGACGGGTTTACAATCAGAACAAAGAGTTATGGAATAAAAACCTTATATCCGAACAGGAGTATCTCGATTCACAGGAAGCCTTTGAACAGGCGGAACGCCAGGTCGAGCTTGTCTCGGAAACCATGCGGCTCGACTCCCTCGCAACCGAAAACCAGCTCAGGCACATCGAATCGTCTCTCGAACGTATGATGACGAACCTCGAGCTCGTGCAGCGCAGTCTCGATTACCTGATCGTTACCGCACCGGTGAGCGGACAATTAACATCGCTCAACGCCGAGGTCGGTGAATCGAAAGTACGCGGCGAGCGTCTGGGACAAATCGATATTCTTGAAGGATTCAGGGTCCGTGCATCCATCGACGAGCATTATATTGCACGTATCAACATAGGCCAGCGGGGCGAGTTTGATTTTGCAGGGCAAACGTATACACTTGAAATTACACGGGTTTATCCGCAGGTACGGGAAGGGCGGTTTGAGGTCGATTTGGAATTTGTTGACACTGAACCGGATAACATCCGGCGTGGACAAACATTGCGTATACGGCTCGCACTCGGTGCACTCGAAGAAGCTACATTGCTTGCGCGAGGCGGTTTCTTCCAACGTACCGGCGGTCAGTGGGTGTATGTCGTCAGCACTTCCGGTGATCAGGCGATTAAAAGAAACATACGGTTAGGCAGACAAAACCCGCAACATTTTGAGGTAATTGAAGGACTTGAACCGGGTGAACAGGTTATTACCTCATCGTATGATGGGTTTGGGGATATTGATCGGCTGGTGTTGAGGTGAAACGTGAGACGTGAAATGTGAGACGTGAAAAGTGAAATGGGAAATGGGAAATGGGAAATGGGAAATAGAATTTGCGGCAGAGGGCAGAGGGCAAAATGCAGACCCATTTTTACAATTACAAAGTAAAATTTTTAAAATAAATGGAGGAGGTTATGTTATCAGTTGGGCATAAGAAACTTAAAGTTTGGCAACAAAGTATACAATTGATCGTATATATTTACAAGTTGACTCAGAATTTTCCAAATTATGAATTATATGGTCTGATATCACAAATGCGAAGAGCCGCAATATCGATATCTTCAAATATTGCAGAAGGTGCATCGAGATCGAATATAAAAGATAGGCGACGATTCTACGAAATAGCGAGATCGTCATTGGTTGAACTTGATACACAACTTGAAATAGCGAAACAATTAGGATATTGCAATGAAAGAGAACTAGAGATTATCGAAGCAGAAATGCAACAGTTATTTGGTAGGTTATCCATGTTAATATCCAAAACCAAATAGCCGTGCATCTGCCCTCTGCCTTCTGCCCTTTGCCAATTTCATGAAACAAAGCGTAATATACATTAATATTATAAGGAACCACAAACAATGCTACGTACAATCAACCTCAAAAAACTCTACACCACCGAAGAGGTGGAAACCACGGCCTTAAATAATGTCAACCTGGAAGTTCAGGAAGGCGAATTCGTTGCAATTATGGGCCCCTCCGGATGCGGTAAATCAACATTGCTTAATATTTTAGGATTACTCGACAACCCATCGGGAGGCGAGTATAATTTCCTTGACTACGAAGTATCCAAACATACCGAGCGGCAGCGGGCGAATTTACGTAAATCAAATATCGGATTTGTCTTCCAGAGCTTTAATCTGATCGATGAACTAACCGTGTTTGAAAATGTGGAGCTTCCTCTGTTATACCTCGGTTATTCTGGATCCGAACGAAAACAACGTGTCGAAAAAGTGCTCGAACAGATGGAGATAGCTCACCGCCGGAATCACTTTCCCCAGCAGCTTTCCGGCGGCCAGCAGCAGCGGGTTGCCGTTGCCCGGGCAATTATTGCAAAACCGAAACTTATCCTTGCCGACGAGCCGACCGGTAACCTCGACTCCGCACATGGAGAAGAAGTGATGAAGTTATTAACGGAGTTAAACGAGAACGGCACGACGATAATCATGGTAACCCACGCACAGATGTATGCCGAGTACGCACATCGTATAGTGCATTTGTTCGATGGGCATATTGTCTCGGAAAATATACTGAAAACACAAACAGCAGTATAACATCATGCTCGCAAACTACATCAAAATCGCCCTTCGCACCATTCTTCGACAATTTGAAATATTCACAATACAGTTTGTTCATGGCGATCCTTCAAATGCATTAAGTGAACCGTTCTCGGTTGTTATCACAGAGGAAACCGCACAGAGATATTTCGGTGATGAGAATCCGATAGGAAAAACTCTATTATACGATTACCAACACCCATTTACGATAACCGGAGTCGTACGCAGCTTTCCGCCCCAATCGCATTTTCATTTTGATTTCATTGCCTCTATGGAGAGCACCAAATCTCTATTTCCACCGGTAATGTTCGAGCACTGGGGAAATATTTGGCTTTATACGTATGTCCTGCTCTCACCTGATACCGAGGCTCCAGCCCTGGAACAGCAATTTGCAGGATTTATGGAACAACACATGCCCGAAGCTGCACGCATGATAAACCTGCAATTTCATTTACAGCCGGTTACCGATATTCATCTTCGATCCCATCTCGATATTGAATTGGAAGCAAACAGTAATATCATCTACATTTACATCTTCACAATTATAGCGATATTTATTCTTGCTATTGCCTGTTTTAATTTTATTAACCTCACTACCGCCCGGTCTGCAAGCAGAAGCAAAGAAATCGGTATTCGTAAAACCATCGGCGCTAACCGTCCGCAGTTGATACGACAGTTCATCGGTGAAGCGATAGTTATCACCTTCATTGCATTGCTGTTGGGAATACTTCTCATTGAACTTATGCTACCGTGGTTTAACAATTTTACCGGAAAAACACTCTCATTATCATCTTTTACAAACGGTGTTGCCTTAACGGGTCTGCTCGGGGTCGTATTGATTGTAGGATTTGGAGCGGGAATTTATCCGGCACTCTTTTTATCGTCATACCGTCCGGTGGAAGTTCTTTCGGGTAAATCATCATCGGGTAATGCCCGCAATCACGCTCTATTGAGAAAAGGTATTGTTACTTTCCAGTTTGCGATTTCCATTGCGCTTATTGCAAGTACGATTATAATCTATAATCAACTTACATTCATGCGCACGAAAGATCTCGGTTTCGACAAAGACCGGATCCTGATCGTTAAATTGAATAATAGCGGCGCCCGTCAACAATTTGAGGTGTTGAAAGAATCGTTTTTAAATCATATATCGGTTCTGAAGACTGCGGCAGCTTCCCATGTACCTCCGGAACAGTTGAGTTCCTGGCGCATCCGCCACGAGAGTGAACCTTCGGACAGGTTCGAATTAATAAATGTCATGTCGGTGGATTACGATTTTATAGAATTGATGGATATAGATATCATAGAAGGGCGCAATCTCTCACGACAATTTGCAGTGGATGAGCATGAAGCAATTCTTTTTAACGAAGCCGCTGTGAAGCACTTTGGACTTGACCGGGTGATCGGTGCGCGGTTTGATCTGTTCCAGGGATTGAAAGAAGGAACGGTCGTCGGTGTCGTAAACAACTTTCATTACGAATCGCTTCACTCCGAAATAATGCCGGTATTTCTGCATATCTGGCCACAATGGTATTCTCAGATATTATTAAAGATTCGCCCGGAGAATATTCAGCAAACGGTTCTGGATATTCAAGAAATATGGCAGGCACATATCACCGACTGGCCGTTTGAGTACCGTTTCCTGGACGAAGATTTCGACCGTGTCTATCGTTCGGAGGAACGGTTCGGACAGCTTGTTCTGTACTTTTCGATTCTTGCGATATTCATTGCCTGCCTCGGCTTGTTCGGACTTGCTTCGTACTCCACACAACAGCGTACAAAAGAGATCGGCGTGCGGAAAGTACTCGGCGCGAGTGTATCTACTATAGTAATGCTGCTCTCAAAGGAGTTCACGAAATGGGTACTGGTAGCCAATCTCATTGCGCTGCCTGTCGCCTACTATGTTATGAACCGCTGGTTGCAAAATTATGCATACCGGATCGAGATAGGATTTGACGTGTTTCTGTTTACTGCAGCAGTTGCATTTATTATTGCGTTGGTTACGATTAGTTATCAATCGATAAAAGCGGCGCTTGCGAATCCGGTCGAGTCCCTTAGATATGAATGAACGAGATCCCGCAATAGCGGGGTTGAATCTCTGAGATATGAATAAGGAATTAAACCAATGATAACTAACTACATTAAAATTGCACTGAGAACGCTCCTTCGAAATAAAACATTTTCGCTGGTAACAATACTTGGTTTTGCCATCGGTATCGCCGCATGCATCTTCATTGTATTGTTAATACTTGACGCTGTAAGTTATGATCGATTTCATGAAAATGCGGACCGGATATACAGAGTAACCGTTGAATCTGAATTTAGTGGAGAGGTAAACAATAACGCAATTACATCGCCTCCTGTAGGCCCAACTC
>PWJF01000372.1 GCA_003560935.1 Ignavibacteriales bacterium | reverse complement strand
TCCCGGTTTTGTTGTGGGTGGTCCGCACGCCGGTCAAATGGATAATTGTACCTGGTATCCATCGACGCTGCCGGCAATTTCATACCGGGATGACTGGTGCAGCTATACAACGAACGAAGTCACTATCAACTGGAATGCCCCGTTGGTGTATACGGTTGGTGCAGTTGAATTTTATCGGAACAATAAATGACCTACTTATTAAGGAGGTAAACAATGAAAAAACTTTTTTTCCTATCATTAATATTTTTAACCGTTCAAGCTTACGGGCAAAAATTTGAAGGTCTTGCAAAAACCCCGCCGATGGGCTGGAATAGCTGGAATCACTTCGCATGTAATGTAAGCGAAGACCTGATAAAAGGAATCGCCGATGCGATGGTCGAGTCGGGTATGAAAGATGCCGGTTACGAATATGTCGTCATTGACGATTGCTGGCACGGCGAACGTGATGAAGATGGGTTTATTCAACCGCATCCCGAACGCTTTCCATCAGGTATGAGAGCACTTGCAGATTACATTCATTCACTCGGTTTGAAGTTCGGTATTTATTCGTGTGCTGGATATAAAACCTGTGCAGGTTATCCCGGAAGCAGAGGATATGAATATCAGGATGCATTGCAATATGCGAGGTGGGGTGTTGATTATCTGAAATACGATTGGTGCTATACTGAAGGTCTGAATGCCGAGGGTGCGTTCATGACCATCCGGGATGCATTATACGAAGCCGGTCGTCCGATCGTACTGAGCATATGCGAATGGGGAAATAACAATCCCTGGGACTGGGGTAAAGATGTGGGTCATCTCTGGAGGACGACAGGTGATATCCATCTCTGCTGGGATTGCGAATACGATCACGGCACATGGTCGGCGTGGGGATTTCTGAAAATTCTGGATATGCACGAGCAGTTACGAAAATATAACGGACCTGATCACTGGAACGACGCCGATATGCTTCAGGTCGGCAACGGTATGGATGTGAATATGGACCGGGCGCACTTCTCGATGTGGGCGATGCTTGCTACACCGCTTATGGCTGGCAACGATGTACGGAATATGACACAGGAAACCGTCGATATTTTAACCAATGAAGAAGTCATCGCTGTCAACCAAGACCCGCTTGGTATTCAGGCATTTAAGTACGACCGTATTGGCACCGCCGACATCTGGGTAAAACCTATGGAAAACGATGAATTAGCCGCGGCATTTCTCAACCGTGCGGAATTCCCGATGGAATTCGAGTTCAACTGGGAAGAACATATATTCATCGATGAAATTTTCGAAAAAGAATTTTCTTTCTCCGGCACAACGTATAACATTCGTGATCTCTGGGCAAAGGAAGATATCGGTACAACGAATGTCGTGAAGAGTATTAAAGTACCGGCGAATGATATAGTAATGTACCGGTTACATAAGTAATATTAAAAGACAATGTAGATATATAAGGAATTTAGCTATGCGTTATACTTTATTATTTTTAATCATAATTCTGTTTGCACTTCATTCGGGTTCGGCTATGCCCCCTGACCGACTCCCCATCGGTGACCAGGAACTGTTTGCAAGCGGCGGCAATGTCGCATGGATCAACTTTGCCCGCGATATTGGTCCAGGCAATACCCGCCTCGATCTGTTCGATGAAATGTTTATGGAAATGCACGAACACGGTGGTAACACGTTTCGACTTTGGCTGCATACAAATGGAGCAAGCACGCCGGAGTTCAGCGGTACCGGTTCGGATGCCGAAGTGATCGGTCCCGGAGAAGGTGCAATCGACGACCTCAGGGATATTCTTGACCTTGCATACTTTCATAACATCGGTCTTGTTCTCTGTCTCTGGTCGTTCGATATGTTGCAGACACAGCAAACCGGAGTTGACGGTCCACGGAACATTGCATTGCTGACAGAAGATGATAAACTTCAAGCCTATATAGACAACGCACTGATACCGATGATCGATTCTCTTAAAGGACATCCAGCCATTCTCGCATGGGAGATATTCAATGAGCCGGAGGGAATGACTGACCAATTTGGGTGGTCTACTGAGCGTGTAACAATGGCCGACGTACAGCGCTTTGTTAACAGAACTGTAAGTGCTATTCGCCAAACTGACCCGAATGCACTCATTACAAACGGCTCGTGGAGTTTCTATGCATCAAGCGACATCTTCACCGACAATCCCAATTACAAGAATTACTACCGCGATGATCAACTAATAGAAGCTGGTGGAGAAGAAGATGGTATTCTTGATTTTTATACAGTCCATTATTATGACTGGGGTGGAACAATACTCTCTCCGTTCCACCACGATGTTGATCACTGGGAACTTGATAAACCCGTAGCCATAACCGAATTTTACGTTCAAACGACCCTCGGTGTCCCCTATGATGAACTCTATACAACACTACATGAACGTGGTTATGCAGGAGCGTTAGGATGGCAATGGTATGATAAATATGCGGACCGGGACGGGCTTACACATAACTGGCCAAATGCACTTGAAAATATGCAAATAATGTGGGAACTCCACCGTGAAGATGTTGAATTACTTTTCCCCGGTCTGCGCGGGAGGTTCAATGCATTTCCCACGGGAATCGAAGAAGGCGGTACAAGTACTCTTTCCTGGATCGTTCGCGGTAATCCGGTATCGGTAACCTTAAACGGCGATCCGGTCGAACCGGAAGATTCTCTTGAGGTAAGTCCTGAAGTAACCTCCACATATGTACTTGCGGCTGAAGACGCCGAAGGAGATACAAAAGAATGGGAAGTAACCGTTACGGTACTCGATCCAATGCAGGTAAATCGTGCACTTGGGAAGCCGGTATATGCTTCAAGTGTCGAGGATGAGGTTGATCCAATTGTAAACTTCGCTCATTATGTGAACGATGGCAATACAAATACACGCTGGAGCAGTAAATGGCAAGACGACGAATGGATATTCATCGATCTTGATGCATCGTACGCAGTTCATGAGGTTATCATCAACTGGGAATTTGCCTACGGTGAATCATACAACATCGACTTTTCGTTCGATGGTGTCAACTGGGAAACCATATATGAAGAACGAGAAGGACAAGGCGGAATTGATACTATTGCTTTCGATCCTCCACTGGATACCAGATTCGTGCGTATGCATGGTCTTGTCCGCGGTACTCAATGGGGCTTCTCTATATGGGAACTTGAAGTATACGGACTGTTGTCAGATACACAACCACCGAAAATATTCATCGTTTCACCGATTGAAAACGCTTTTCTGGAAGCTCATCTGCCTGTTACAATAGAAACTGAAGTGCTTGCAGGCACACACGAAATAACACAGGTTGATTTTTATATCGATGATGAACTCCTTGGAAACAGTACTGAAGCACCATATTCATACATTTGGGAAGATCCCGAAGAAGGTACATATATAGTATCGGCAGTCGTGTTAGATGATGAATTTGAAATACACTCATTTCCACACAAAGTTCTTATTAGTCCGGAAGCGGATAGTATACGTTTTGAAGCAGAAGATGCAATACTGACGGGAGATGTAGAAATAGTATCGTCAACGACTGCTAGCGGCGGAGCATATGTCCAAATGGAAGACGCAGCCGACGTGCATTCAACACTTACGTGGGATACCATTGAAATAAATGATACTGGGTATTACGGATTGCGTATCGGTTATCGTCTGCCGCACGGCGAAAAAGGCCAACATATTTACGTCAACGATGAAATGGTGTATGAGGAAGTCATGTTCACCGGCCCCGGAAACGAATGGCTTACGCTCGATCTCACCGTTGAACTTGAAAGCGGTACAACCACAATAATGATCGAAGGATTCTGGGGATGGATGGATTTCGATTACATCGAAATTCGCGGCCAGAATCTTGTCAGCGTAGATGATGCCGGTCAAATAGCATATTCATTTGATCTTAAACAAAATTATCCGAACCCGTTTAATCCGGCGACGACCATAACATATAGCATAGCAGAAGCAACAAACGTCAAGCTCACAGTATATGATATCACCGGACGTCGTGTGGCTGTGCTGGTAGATGAAGCACAGCAGGCAGGTCAACATACAACGGTTTTCGATGCTGGTAAGCTTTCAAGCGGGTTTTATTTTTATCGTATTCAGGCGGGAGATTATACAGCGACAAAACGAATGATGTTTATCAAATAAACCCGGTTGAAAACAAACGAACTGTATAAATTTAACAATAAGGAAACGGTCATGAGACTTCATATTTTTCTCTCACTCGCACTTCTCATCCTTTTGTTCTTCCTCCCGGGCTGTGAACGTGATCCAACGTTACCCGTCGCGGATATGACGCTCGTCGATCCCAATGCTACAACGGAAACAAGGGCATTATTCACAAATCTTGATCGGATTCGTCACGATTACGTTCTCTTCGGTCATCAGGACGACCTTGCGTACGGCGTTCACTGGCGCAACGACGAGCCGGGACGATCCGACGTTATGGAAGTAACAGGTTCATATCCGGCAGTGTACGGTTGGGAGATCGGCGATCTTGAGTTGGGGGCATCCCATAACCTGGACAATGTTAATTTCGACGAGATGCGCGGGTGGATACGTGAAGGATACGAACGGGGCGGCGTCATAACAATAAGCTGGCATATGAACAATCCTGTAACGGGTGGGGATGCATGGGACGTGGAGGGCGATCATCGGGCAGTCCCGAAAATCCTCCCCGGGGGTGAGCTTCATGAAAAATTTAAAGTATGGCTGGATACTTTTGCAGAGTTTGCAGGCAGCCTGGTCGCGCACCCCGGTACCGGCAATGAACATCTTATACCGGTGATCTTCAGACCGTATCACGAACATACCGGTAGCTGGTTCTGGTGGGGTGCCGACCATTGCACACCAGATGAATATAATAAGTTATGGCAGTTTACCGTTGAGTACCTGCGCGACGAAAAAAGTGTTCACAATCTCCTCTGGGCGTTCTCACCCGCCGGGAACGTCGCCGATTCCGAAGAAGCATACCTTGAACGATACCCCGGAGACGCTTATGTCGATATAGTGGGATTCGACGATTACGGAAGCGTTCGTGAACCATACCAGCTCGAACAATTTACCAACCGGCTTCGATTTGTGGTAAACTTTGCCGAAGCACGGAGAAAAATACCCGCTCTTCCCGAAACGGGATATGAAGCGATTCCCGACCCGGAATGGTGGACGGGTACGCTGCTTGCCGCGCTTAATCACGATTCTACCACACGAAGGATCGCGTGGGTGCTTGTATGGCGTAATTCCAACGAAGCGACGGATCGTCAAAATCATTTTTATGCACCGTATCCGGGACATCCAAGCGCATACGATTTTGTTGAATTTCACGATCATCCGTTGATATTGTTTGAAGATGATCTTCCGGACATGTATATACAGCCATGATCACGAGAGTACTCTGAAAGGTATCTTTCTTATGTTGGAAATTATACTTTTTCATTGCAATCCATATCAAAAGCGGTGCATGTCATCATTGAAAACGGGGGTTCTTTTTGTATTCCTTTTATTTCTGTTATTCGAGTTGTTTGGCTGGGATCAAACTACCCCGGTACCGGTGAACACAACAAGGTGTGGGATATTCCAGCTATGAATTACGTACTGGATACGGATGTACACTTCGAAATGGTTACCGTTTGAGATGTACGATATGTATGGAGAACCGCCAGGTCGCTCCTTTTCGATGTGGCTGCTGTTGCAATTGTAAAAAATCCTGAATGGGCAGAACAAAGAAAAATTCCGCCACCCATCTATATTTACGACGAATGGGTAGAACGGAAGGCTAATCCAAGACAAATCATCATCTGGGAGTGGTTTGATATTTACGGCATTATGAATGATTTTTTCCTCACTATGAGAGACCCTGTGCTGGTCAATACGATACATTAGCGTATTTCAAGAAACTATACTTATGGTAATTCATATAAAAATCAATATATTTCATTAATTCACTAATGGTAACGGTAACAGCGATGAATAAATCAACACTTTTTCTTGCCGCCGTCAGTTTTATCATGTTAACAATCAGTTCGGGACATACTACTTATTCCCAAAATACGGATTTCGTCACCGTGAAAGACGGTAACTTTTATATCGGCGATACACCCTATTATTTCGTCGGGGTTAATTTCTGGTTTGCTATGCATCTTGGAGCTGATAACGAGTATGCCGACCGTGAACGTTTAATACGCGAGCTGGACCATTTAAAAGACATGGGTGTCGATAATCTGCGTGTGCTGGCATCGAGCGAAGGACCTGATACCGAACCCTTCCGGGTAAAACCCTCCGTGCAACCCGAACCCGGCGTCTACAACGAAGACATTCTTAAAGGTCTCGATTTTCTCCTTGCTGAAATGGATAAACGGAATATGCGGGCCGTTCTTATATTGAATAATTTCTTTCAGTGGTCGGGTGGGATGGCGCAGTATATATCATGGGCGACCGGTGATCCAATCCCCTACCCTGAGCAGGACGGCAACACCTGGATGGACTTCATGACAAACTCCGCACGATTTTATACATTCTCCGAAGCACGGAAATGGTTCAAAGATTATGTTGAAATGCTCATCAATCGTACGAATCATGTAAACGGCAGGGTATATAAAGACGACCCGACGATTATGTCCTGGCAATTAGCCAACGAACCGC
>PWJF01000140.1 GCA_003560935.1 Ignavibacteriales bacterium | reverse complement strand
TCTCGTGTGGAATTGTTCAATAATCTGGGGCGATACCGTATACGATATATATGAGACTATTATAACGGGCGCCATAATTATCATACCCGCATTGACAAACTCGAGATTATATCCATCTATATTTTTACGGGTATTGTGTCCGTTCATCGATAACAATATATCGTCACGTCGTTTTGCCAGGCCGAGAAAGAGCGCCAACAGAAATATCATCAATATAATCCACATCGATGCTTCCACTCCGCTTGCTTCTGCGCCTGCGAGAATTCTAAAAACAAATCCGCCGGAAACAATAAACAGATCGACAATCGGTACATGTTTCATACCGAAACTATAGGCAACGTTAACCGCAAAATAAGCCAGTAAAACGAAAAACAAATTTATTTCCACATAATAAGAAACGGCCAGACTTATTATCGTCAACAGCGCCATTATGGTAAGTGCTTTGCGATGATTGATAAGACCGGCCGCTAACGGACGCAACTTCTTAACAGGATGCTTTTTGTCTTCTTCGATATCTTTGTAATCGTTTAGTATATAGACCGCCGAAGCAATCAGCGAGAAGCACAGGAACGCAACGATATTATTCAAAAGCAAATCAACGTGCGTTATCTTGAGAGCAAAAAATAGCGGTAAAAATATAAACAGGTTTTTTACATACTGTTCAACCCGAAGCAGAGCAAGGTAATTTTTTATTGACATCCAGATGTATTCTAATATATTTGCATGTACAAGATTTCCGTTCATAATCCCTATTTCAAGGTTTTTCTTATATAACTTTGAATTTCCTATAGTAATAAGACAAAATTTGTGCCATAAACGTATATTATTAAAACATTTAGTTTATGTGAAAAGCTTAAAGAAACACTCGAATTCATTACTGTAAAAATTAGCTTAATAGAGTATTTTTTACCAACAGGTAATTTTTACCTCATACAAAATGTAGATGTTACAGTGGAGAGGGGAGGGCATTAACCCCGGCATTTGTATTTTTCACCTCTTTTCATTAGATTACTGCATCCAGAAATATGACGGGCAAGGAGACGACATTGAGGTATCAACACTTTCGACGGGCTGTCCTGTATAGCATAACCTGTTTCCTCTTAACACAATCTGTATTTGCTGGAGGGCAATCTGTCTTTACGTTCATTCGTAACGACGCGAGCGCGCGTTTTGCCGGCATCGGCGGAAGCGCCGTAGCCATGCGGCACGATCCGGCGTTAATCTTCTATAACCCCGCGGGACTCTACGGATTACAGACGCCCCAGGTCTCGCTCAGCTATTTCAGAAATATAATTGACATCAATACCGGATTTTTATCCTACGCTCAGGAATTCAAACAATACGGCTGGTTCGGCGCGGGAATTGCCTATGTAAATTACGGGACCCAGCGGCGTGTCGATCATCTCGAGAACGTCCTCGGCGATTTTAACTCAAGCGACCTTGCACTCGTCATGAGCTATGCAAACAGTATTTACGATGAAAATTTCTCGTTTGGATTGAACACAAAATTCTTCTACTCTTCCCTCACACCCGAACATACATCCACCGGTATCGCACTCGACATCGGAGTGCAATACTATTTACCGCTGCAAGATCTTACCATCGGTGCAAGTTTATTGAATATCGGCAGACAGATCACTCCGTATGCAGAAACACAGGAATCCCTTCCCGTCGATCTGAAGATAGGAGTATCGAAAGGACTTGAACATCTCCCCCTTGTACTCAGCGTTAACTTCCACCATCTGAGCGAAGATACAGGTGAGACCTTCGACCGGTTTCGCGGGTTTACGGTAGGGGGCGAGTTCACCGTTACCGATGCGGTGCGGCTGCGTTTCGGATACCGGAATGAAATGCGGCAGGATCTGAAGATCGGTTCGACAATAGGTCTGGCAGGATTCACGGCGGGATTTGGGGTACATGTCCGTTCATACGTATTTGACTACGGATTCACGTCGCTCGGCAAGATCGGGGCGATGCATCATGTGACGGTGGGGTTCGCATTTCAATAGAGTTTAGTAATTAATGTCCATGCCCCGTAAAATGATGCATGATCTGAAGCGTAATAAAAAACAGCGCCATGCCGACGAACACCAGAATCGGACTTAAGCGGTTTTTCGACTTGTTCAGCTCCGGCACCAGGTCGCTTGCACCGACGTAGAGCGTCGCACCCGCAGAGAATGCAAATGCCATTCCGATAATCTCTTCGCTGATCTGCGACAACAGCAGTACCGCAACGATACCGATCAACGTCGCGCCGCCGATCGCAACCGATGCGAGCAATGCACTCCTTCTTCCCTGCTGCGCCGCCAGCATGATCGTTGCGATGGTGAATCCTTCCGGAAACTTATGCAATAACACCGCGATAAATACAAGCAACCCGAGCATTGCATCGAATGAATACACCGTAGAAATAGCAAAACCGTCGAAGAAAGCATGCACCATGAGTCCGACCAGCGCCGATGTGCTCGCTACCTTCGAGACCATTACATCGTCGTGCGTCTCTTCGCCAAAGTGAAGATGTTCAACAAGCGTATGTTCGAAGAAATGAATGACCGCATAGCCGAGAAGAATATATACAGCCGCGCTTGCACCGAGGTATATGATGCTTTCGGGAATCAATTCAAGAAATACAAGTGCAAGCATAAATCCCGCGCTGAGACCGAGAAAATATTCCTGTATTTTTTTAGGCCATGCTTTTTTAAATGCAACCAGAGACCCGCCTGCGATTTCCGCCGCAGCGGCTATAACACCGAGAAGAAGTAATGTCAGGATCATGGGGAGAGTTTGTTGGGTTTAACTTCCCGGACAGTACTTCCTCTGCTGTACGGCGTTTGCATGTACCGGTCGGCTAATGCCCGTGAACCCTGATAATCGTCCATAGACCGCACCTGCCTGTAATAGGCAAGCGCTTTTTCACGCTCTTCGAGCGCGTCGTATATCATCCCCTTCCGCAGCGTTGAGAGTATTAAAAAACCGGATTGAACATCGCTTTGAAGTTGTTTGCTGTATTCAAGTACAGAGGAGTAATGGTCGAGTGCTTCTTTCAAATAATTATTGTTAAAGAGATATTGTGCAATATAATACTGTGCTTCGCGTGCCGCCGTCACCGTATATCCATTTCTGCCTTCTTCAAAACGTTCCGCAACCGATAAGAATGTTTTATACGCTTCATCCCACCGCCCGAGCGCAACGCAGAAACGTCCGTAATACCGTTGAAAAAGCGGGTTACCCGGAAACTGTTCGTGCAATTTTTGTGAAATTTCGAATCCTTCACGGTATTTCTTTTCGTTGAAGTAGAGTATCTGCATCAGAAAATACGACGCTTCAATGCCGGCATAGCGCGCTTCCTGCGACGCCCTTCGCAATTGATCAAGGCCCTCCTCCTTGTCGCCGGACGGGAAAAAGATCATGAACGGTCTGACCCAGGAGAACATTTCCGGTATAACCGCCGCGTAATAGTTATAGATACCTTTTCCGAGCAGTATGTCGGCGTTATCGGGTGAGAGTGATTCCGCACGCCGGACAATCGGCAGCGCACGGCGCCCGTCGTTTGCCGCGCGCACCCATGAGCCGCGATGAGCGCGTAATCGTCCGCGGAATCCTATCGCACCGCCCTTAAAGAACAACGCACTGATATCGTGCGATCTTTTTTTCAGTATTTTATCGGAAAGATCGATCACTGTTTCGAGTTGTGTAAAGAATTTATCGTCAAGAGATTCATCCTCAATGTTGACGAGAATATTCATCCAGTCGATCATGGAAACGAAGAAATGCCCGCCCGGATGTTCGGGATGCATATCCACAACTTTTTGAAATGAGACACGTGCAGAATCAAGCTCGTAATTATATACCTGCTCGATCCCCCTCTGCACATACTCCTCCGCGCGCCAGTCAGGCAGCCATTGCGCCTTCAGCGACGTATGCGATAATGCGGATATAAGGATAAGTGCAGCAACTAATCCCCCGATCCGGGTATATATATGTTTACTTTGAATACCGTTCCAGTTCCTCACGAATATATCTATCAACTGTCCAGACCCCCTCGCCGATTATAAAATATTTTGATTTGTAAATATACAGTGTTCCGAGTATCAAAACAACTGTTGTAATCAAACTCCCTTCAGGACCGAATTCGCCGCCGGTCAGGATCGCCGGTCCCGTTACCGAAATGGCAAACAGCGATCTGTCGTCGAACACCTGACCGCTTACCGGATATGAAAAAATCGTCCCCTGGAAAAAATTCCACGAGACGTGCAGTCCCGTCGGGAACCACAGTGTCCGGGTTTTCAGGTATGCGACCGACAACCAGACACCGGCAAGAAAAATGTTGAATAGCCCGAGCATCGAGATGTTCGGGTTCATCATATGAGCCGCGGTGAATGCAAGCGACATGACGACGACCGCAACCGGAGCTTTAATCGATTCTACTAATGTTTGAAACGGATAGCCCCTGAAGAAAAGTTCCTCCCCGAAACCCGCGAGAATAAAAATGACCATTGATGTAACAAGGATCCCCACAATGTCGGCGGATTCAAGATCGCGCCATTCCAATTCTATCCATCCGGCGCCGTATTGCATTATGAACACTACGGACATCATGACACCGCCGATCGCTATTCCCTGCACGATCTCCAGCGGCATCCGCCTGTGTACGGGCAAACCGACGGAGGGTATCGGCCGTTTCTCAAACATCCTGACCATCATCACCGTCGCTATGAACACGCTTATAACAAGCAGTAAGGGAGCATACAATGCGAGATCGGAAATGACAAACGAAGCGAGAAAAAAAACAATCGACGCCGCGGCGAAAAGAAATAGCAGAAAGAGCAGAATCCGCCAGCCGGATCTGATGTTACCGAGACTGTCGAGAAAAAGCGATTGGATGTTCATATATTATAAGTCCACGAAGAACACGAAGAACCACTAATATTAATAAATATATCTTTTCCACTCCAGCTTTCGATAGCTGCCAAAATTAATCAACACTCCTACCCTGAGACCTGATGCTTTAAGATAATTGAGAATTTGTGCTTCATCAATCGATGTAAGTTTATTTTGTGCTTTAATTTCTACAAGAATCTCATCGTAAGATATAAAATCGGCTTCGTATTTTTTCTTTAAATAACGATTTTTGAATTTTATTCGAAGCAATTCTTTAGTAATGAACGGAATACCACGCAGAGATAATTCTATTTCCATCGCTTCATGATAAACCGCCTCAAGAAAACCCGGCCCCAGTGCCGTATGAACTTCTATTGCAGCTCCAATAATCGCATACACCTCATCTTTGAATAGCAGTTCCTGCGTTTTCATTTATCTTCGTGTTCTTCGTGGATACCATGCTTTACATTGATTAAGTTCATAATCCAAGTTTATCCGACAAATAAAGTCCTACTTTCGAGACAGCCACCCGCACCTGCTCCATACTGTCACGATCGCGAATGGTTACCGTTTGGTCTTCGAGTGTTTGGGAGTCGATCGTGATGCAAAACGGCGTACCCGCCTCATCCTGCCTGCGGTAACGCCGTCCGACCGCCCCTTTATCGTCATAGAAAACACGATACCGCTTTTGCAGCTCGCTTGCAATCGCGCGTGCTTTTTCGGGCATACCGTCGCGATTGACCAACGGGAAAACCGCCGCATTGATCGGCGCGATGCGCGGATGAAACCGCATCACGGTCCGTGTCTCTTTCTCAAGCTGTTCCTCATCAAACGCATCGATGAGAAACGCCATGAATGATCTGCTCGCACCCGCCGACGTTTCCACAACATACGGTATATACTTATCATTCGCTTCCGTATCGAAATACTTCATCGCCTTCCCTGAGAATAGCTCATGCTGACGGAGATCGTAATCGGTTCGGTTGTGGATGCCTTCAATTTCACCCCACCCGAACGGAAAGAGGAATTGGATATCGAATGCCTTCTTTGCGTAATGCGCAAGCTCATCCGGACCGTGCTCATTATACCGTAAACGGTCGGGCGACATGCCGAGATCTTTGAACCACTGCATACGCTGTTCCTTCCAGTACTCAAACCACTTGTCATCTTCACCCGGTTTAACGAAGAACTGCATCTCCATCTGTTCGAACTCGCGCGTACGGAAGAGAAAGTTTTTGGTATTGATCTCGTTGCGGAACGCCTTCCCCATCTGCGCGATCCCGAACGGCACTTTCTGACGCGCCGCGGACTGCACGTTAAAAAAGTTCACGTACATTCCCTGTGCAGTTTCGGGGCGCAGATACACCGTTGCCGAGCTGTCTTCGACCGGTCCCACGAACGTACGGAACATCAGATTGAATTTGCGCGCTTCGGTGAACGTTCCTTTTCCGCCGCAGTTCGGACATGCACCGGATTCGGGAAGTTCGTCCGCCCGGTACCGTGCACGGCATTGCTTACAATCGACCATCGGATCGGTGAAATGTTCAACGTGTCCCGACGCTTCCCACACGCGCGGGTGCATAAGTATACTCGAATCGATACCCTCGATATCTTCGCGCAGCGTCATAGAACGCCACCATTGTTCTTTTATATTATTAAAAAGCTCAACACCGAGCGGACCGTAATCGTAACAGCCGTTCAGCCCGCCGTAGATCTCCGACGATTGAAATACAAACCCACGCCGCTTCG
>PWJF01000525.1 GCA_003560935.1 Ignavibacteriales bacterium | reverse complement strand
TTTTGTAATATCGGGCGTACATTAGCGAATGTTTCTACGTTATTGATAAGCGTCGGATACCCCCACAGACCCAGTTCAGCAGGATAAGGCGGCCGATGGCGCGGGGTTCCCCGCTTTCCTTCAATCGATGCTATCAAAGCGGTTTCTTCTCCGCAAACAAATGCACCGGCGCCGAGTCTGATATCAATATCGAAGCTAAACGGCGTGCCGCAGATGTTTTTTCCGAGCAGGTTCAGCCGTTCCGCCTGCTTGATTGCCGCCTTCAATCGTTTGATCGCCAATGGATACTCTCCCCTGACATATATGTACCCCTGGCTTGCACCGACAGCATATCCTGCTATAGCCATCCCCTCGAGAACGTTGTGCGGATCGCTCTCCAACATGCTGCGATCCATAAACGCACCCGGATCACCTTCATCGGCATTGCAAATTACAAACTTCTTTTCTCCCACCGCTTTTTCGACCGTACTCCATTTCAATCCTGCCGGGTATCCCCCTCCCCCGCGACCGCGAAGCCCGCTCTTTACAATTTCATCGATCACTTCTACCGGACTCTTTGTTGTTAAACACGTATACAAAGCTTCATATCCATCGAGTGCAAGATAGTCTTCGAGACTTTCGGGATCAATAGTGCCGCAATGTTCGAGCACAATTTTAGTCTGTCGCGCAAAGAACGGCGTCTGGGGTGGAATAATCAATCTTTCTATCGGTTCTTTATCGATCCTTTGGACGATATCTTTGGCATCGTCGGTAGTGACATTTGCATACAGGGCTTGTTGATCGTTTATTGAGATAAGAGGTCCCGAAGCACATAAACCGAGACAACCCGATCCACTAACACGGCAGGTTTTCTCTTTTCCCTGCTTTTTTACTTCTTCTTCGAGAGCTTCCTTGACCTTATCGCTCTGGAGGGAATTACATGCCGCAGCAGCACAAACATTGATATTGTTTTTATATTCGTTCCGTTTTTCCCGGTAGGATTCACCAATTTTATAGAATTCTTCAGGTGTCATTTTATATTAATCTCCCTATTCTTTCGACAACTTCATCCGGGGTTACTTTGCCCGCAATCTCACCGTCAAGCACAACCGCAGGCGCCAGACCGCAGGAACCGATACAGCGCGCCGTAAGGACCGAAATTTTTCCATCTTCGGTGGTTTCACCCGGATTAACGGAATATTTATTCTTAATTTCTTTAAAAATTGCCGGGACACCTTTGATGTAACATGCTGTTCCGGTACACACGACACATGTATGCTCACCCTTTGGTTTCAGCGTAAAGAAATGATAGAAAGTCGCAACTCCGTAAACTTTACTGAGCGGCACCCGGAGAGCGTGCGCAACGTAACGAAGATTATCGTCGTCAAGATATCCGTACACCTCCTGAATGCTGTGTAAGGTTTCAATAAGCGCATAGGTGGAGTGTCCGTGCCGCCGCATCGTGGCATCGACAAGTTTTTGGCGCTTATCCCTGGCTGCTCCGGTATTCTTTTTTGCCGTTTGTTCCATATCATGTTCCAATTACTGCGAATTGCGAATAAAGTGTTGTTTACTTTTACTACATTTTTATATATACAATATCTATTCCAATAAAAATCGTTGATTTAAGCAAGGAATAAGGGTTATTTGGGACACTTTTCTCATTTTTAATAACCTTGCAACACCGGATTTATTGGAACGGAGAATTCAAAGATTCAGGAAAGTATAATAAAATAAACAGTTGGGGAAGATGGGGGACAAGATGGAGCCCACTTTTATGGTGGGCTCCATAGCAAATTAAAATATTATCTCATATTACGGAAAAATCGTTTTGCTGCAGTATCACCTTCATCACCGCCATGTGTATAAATAGGCTGTAAAAGCATCTCCAGTTCTTGTCCCGGCACAGGGAGATGCAGCAGGGTACCCGAAACCAACTCCCCCCATCCGCGCCTGTCAAAATACTGTAAGCCTGAAAAAGTGTTAAACGTTTCGATCTTTTTTTCATATTTGATCATTTCAAATAGCTCTTCATCGCTTTGGTCAACCGTTGCAGGAGGCAACTGTACTCGTTCTACTCGCGTGCTATTAATCAAATGAACCATTCTTTCGCGATTTACACCCGTTGCACCTAAACGATATAACGCTTCCGCTTCTAACAAATTTAATTCTGCCAGTGTCAGATGAGGCATAGCACCGTATGCACCGGAATCAATATGATACCGATATCGTGTATGGACATAATGTGAAAAGAAATACGTTCCACGTTCCGGCGGGAATGGTGCGGGACCACTATAAGCAAAGTCTATACCGGGAGATTCCGGCCCGTCTTCTCCCGTAATCCGGCGATCTGCGGTGTGAATTAAAAACGGAGTTCGATCTTGATACGGTGTATTCGACCATTCTTCGTAGTCGCCCGATGTATCAGCCGGTCCGAGTGTGAAATATGAGGCACGAGCAAACGTCGGTCGCTGTCCTCGCCAGCCGCCTGTCCACCACCAATCTCCCCCATCTCCTTCGGGCGCAAAATCTTCCTCGATACCCCGTTCAGTATGATACAATACTCTGTCCCATGGCACCGCAACACGTTCTTCCGGTGTTCGTGCCGTTGAAGCAAGATATCGCGCAATAAAGGAATGCGCAAGTCGTTTCAAATCATTATTAGTCAGGGTTAATCCGTATATCCAATTATCAGATATTGTAAACGTATACTGATTGCAAAGCTCAATTGCTTCTTCTAACTTTTCAACTGCAATTCGCTGCAGTTCGCTGTATGGTTCGAATTTCAACCCGACCTCAAGGTCAGTATCTTCCGTAAGTACATATGCTTTATCAAAAAACAAACCCAGGTAACCATGGGCAACTCCCTGCATAAATTTACCAAATGCCTGTGCCCGGTATACAGGTGTCATATCATCCGGATCATCCATCACTCCGAGTTCTATTGACTGTAGACCGTCACGTATGAGGGAGAGTACCGTATAGTTATCACTCCACGGCCACCAGTTCACGCCTCGGAATTCATATGTTGGACTGTTATTATATGGCTCACGCGGTATTCTCCCGAGATCATATATTCCGAAATCGGCAAAGGTGGATGTAAGTTCACCGCCTACTACACTTAATGCCATAAACGGATAGTTTTTCTGAGTCCACCAGTATTCGATAAAAGATCCCGCAAACATTGCTTCAACTCCTTCTGCTTCGGCGAGTGCCCGATCGGAATCCGGTTCATTCAGATTCTCAACAGAAAGATCAACACAACCACCTATCAATACTATAAGTGGTAGTATTAATATCGGAAGTCTTTGAAACATAATTTTCGTAATCATATTCTCACCTCTGCTCATTAAAATTCAATTTCAATCAATCCGGTAAATGTACGGTAATTCGGATAGGTGAAACTATCCATACGAACAACGGTGGCATCCTGTTCACCCACTTCGGGGTCGAGACCGCTATACCCGGTAAAGGTTAAGAGATTCCGCCCGATCACTCCGATTGTAATTCTGTTTACCCATCCGCCGAGAATAGGTCGTAATTGCGCCCGATTGAACGTATATCGCACGGATAATTCCCGTAATTTCACAAAAGTACCGTCTTCCACAAAGTGGCTGTTCGGGGAACGGACCTGGTACACTGTTTCATAATATGTAATTGGTTTCCACTGTTCCTGGGGTTTACCCGTTTGGTCTACTTCTTTTGTTCTGAAATCACGCATTGCCCATTGACGCGTCATGTTGTAGATATCTCCCCCAATTTGCGCATCGAACATAATATATGCCGTTAGATTTTTATACCTGAAATTGCTCGATAAAGCAAGATTAAAATCCGGTATAACGCTACCAATCTTGTGAAAATCGTTTCCATCTTCGTCGACATATAAAATCGGCATACCCCATGGTAGCGTTTCGATTACGTTATCTTCATCATCGGTGATGATAACGTCGGTTCCCCACATTTGATTATTTATTCCATCCCGCCATGAATACCCGCGACCGACAGGTACGAGATATCCGTCGTCATTAATATCAAAAAAGTCCCGGTACTGCATGAGCGACACGGGTAACTGATTAAAGCTTGTCATCCATTTCCACCCGTACATCGCTCCGAACTCCTCACCTTCTCGATTATAAAAACTGTTATAAGGACCCCAGCGATAGGGAGTTCTGTTGAATTCGGTTATGCGGGAACGTGTTCGATCAAAGAGTACCGCAGCCGATAAATTCATGTTGCGTTCCTGGATAATATATGCCCGCACGCTGGCTTCCCATGTACGTGATTCGAGTGTACCGGCATTTTGCCACTGACTACTATATCCATAAACAGGAGTCAATGGAATCTGCAAAATCTGATCTTGCGTCTCGGTATGAGCGTAGGTAAGATCAAGTAAGAATCTGTCATAAAGAACGATCTCAATTCCAGTTTCTTGTTCAGTGGAGAATTCCGGTTTCAACAATCTGTTTCCAAGGGTTGATTTGGTAAGACGTCCATCGCGTACACTAAATGTTTCATATTGCGCAGTAAACCTTGGTCTCCCACCTGCTGTACCGAGTGAATAACGAAGTTTGAACTCATTTACATTTTGAAATGGCCACCAGTCTTCTTGAGCCATCCGGTACGCACCACTGACCCTGTAATATGTATGCCATCTTTCATCTTCGCCAAATAGAGAGCTTCCGTCGCGTCGAACAAGCATATCCAGAATATATCTGCCGTCGTAATCAAGTCCGGTAATAAAATAAAATCCAACAGCCCGTATATCTTGCTGGAGCGATGATATACGTTCACCGTCACGAAATAGATCGAGTCGTGGAACACCGCGGACAACCGGATTTGCTCCGGATGCAGAGAAAGTAGTATAATCGGATAATTCAACAAGATACCTGAACTGTGATCGCGCTGCCAGGTTTCCGAATTCACGATTCATTGAGGACGTTATACTCATATTAATTGCCTCGTTCACTCCCAACCCCAACGTGAGTCGTCCTAAATTCAAATCACTGGGTGCACTTGTTTTAAAACCTTTCGGATATAATCCTTTCGATTCACGGTTGGATCTATCATAACTAAAATTCGCTTCAAGCTCCCACCATCTGATCGGTGTAAAAGTAAGATAGAAGCTTCCCATTGTACGTGTTCGTTTCAGATCGCTCTCATAGTGATAGAGTGAGTACAGTGGGTTGTCTACACCTGATAACGGATCCGGTTCAACCAAATAAGGTTCCCCGTCCGGATTTGGGGTAGTGAGATCTGCCTCCGGGGACATAAATTGCAGTGCACGGAATGTATAGTATTCCAAATCGTCTCGTGTTGATCGGGCATACGATCCGCTCATCGAAAAATTTAAATTCGGGCTTATACGATGATCAAGATTCAAACGTACCGTCTGCCTATTATATCCCTCATGATGCCACACCACACCCGTTTCACGCAGATTGTTTATCGAAGCAAAAAAGTTTGTATTTGCCGTTCGCTGTGCAACCGATACGGAATTCATATAAAAGTAACCCGGATCAAAGAAGAGATCAAGATGATCGAACGTTCGCGGATACGTATTGACAACAAATGCAGCCCCCCGTTTATTTCGTCCGGGATCTGCCGGTGAATGTGTATAATCAACATATCGTTGCCCCGTTGTAAAAGGATCATCGATAAGATTACCGTCCGGATCAATATATTGATTATTCTCATTGACCAAATAATGATGATGGCTGCTTCGAAGTTCTCGTGCAGGTAGTTGGTTAAAACCGAACTCGTTCCGGAACATAACTCGACTTTGATCAACGGCAAGATCCGCCCCCCGTCGGGTCGTTATCTGGATCACACCATTTGCGGCACGCGATCCGTATAAAGATGCCGCTGCTGCTCCTTTTACGACTTCGATAGTTTCTATGTCAAGCCCATCGATATCGATCGTTGCTGCATCGAGAATAACGCCGTCGACAATATATAACGGATCATTTGCGTGCGCTATTCGTGTCGCTCCACGCAGCATTACCGACGCAGATGTCCCGGGTTGTCCGGTACCTTTAACGATACGTGCACCGGGCACCTTACCGCGTATCGATTGCTCGACCGAGACATACGGCACCTGTTCAATATCTCTGCGAGAAATCAAATCGACCGTGAACGGCAAACGTTCTTTGAAGGTTGCACCAACGACTCCGGTGACTACAACTTCCTCCAATCCGAGAACATCATCGCGAAGTGAGAAATTAACGATATGTGTCCCGGCGGTTAATGAAATTTGGTGTCTCGTTGCACGGAATCCGACGAACCGTGCCACAACAAACACCTCCTGTCCCTCGACAGACGCAGATGGAATGACAATACGAAAATGTCCGTCGACATTCGTAGCAGCTCCGTAATGCGTTCCCTGAACCAATACATTCGCTCCGGGTAACGGTTCGCCGGTTTCCGCACTTGTTACCGTACCTTCAATATAAGCCTGCTGTGATTGTACCTGTAATGCCAAAACCATAAGTATCACAAGAGTACCACACAGTAGTCTGAAAAAAATAATTTGGGCGGGCTTCATAATAATCACCTTCACATTCATATAGTTACAATACAATATGATTATAATCAATCATTAACTTGTTAATATCGTCAACCATTTTCTGGGCTTTTGCTTTATTCTTCAAAGCACATCCTGTAGCGATAGCGTTTATTAGTACCGATATCGCTGCAATTGAATTT
>PWJF01000250.1 GCA_003560935.1 Ignavibacteriales bacterium | reverse complement strand
TGCCACCGATGATTTCACCGTATCCTTCGGGGGCAAGTACGTCAAGAGCAAGAGCAATCTTGTCGTTTTCGGGATCGCGTTTCATGTAAAATGCTTTCACCTGTGCAGGATAACGGTGTACCATCACCGGCTTATCGAATTGTTCGGATATCAACGTTTCATCCGTTCCGCCGAGATCTCCCCCCCATTCAAATTCGATGCCCTTTTTCCTGAGTATATCGACTGCTTCATCGTACGAGATACGCGGCATCGGTTTCTTCACATTTTGTAAATATGTAGTATCACGCTCTAAAGTTTCAAGTTCTTCGGCTTTATGTTTGAGGGTCGATGAAACAACATATTCCAGGAAATCCTCTGCGAGGTCCATATTATCGTCAAGATCGTTGAATGCAACCTCGGGTTCAACCATCCAGAACTCGGTAAGATGTCTGCGCGTTTTCGATTTCTCTGCGCGGAACGTCGGACCGAAGCAGTACACTTTTCCGTGTGCTATTGCCGCAGCTTCGGCGTATAGCTGGCCGCTCTGTGTCAGGAATGCTTTACCGAGATCGAAGTACTCGGTCTCGAATAATGTTGTAGTTCCTTCAACGGCATTTGGTGTCAATATCGGCGAATCGATAAGCACAAAACCGTTCGAATCGAAATAATCACGTATCGATTTTATAATATGATGACGGACGCGCATGATGGCATGCTGCCGCGTCGACCTCAGCCAGAGATGGCGGCGGTCCATTAAGAACTCGACGCCGTGTTCTTTCGGTGTGATCGGATAATCGACCGCAATATGAATAATCGAGACATCCTTCACCTCAAGCTCAAAGCCGCCGGGTGCGCGGGGTTCCTCCTTAACGGTGCCCGTTACTTTAAGCGATGATTCCTGTGTGAGTTGTCCGAACGTTTCAAACACATTCTCCGGCAGTGCAGCTTTCACCATGACGCACTGCAGCAGCCCGGTGCCGTCGCGTACAATAATAAACTTAATTTTACCGCTGGAACGTTTATTGTAAACCCAGCCATGAATCGTAACATCCTTGCCTACATGTTCGGCGAGATCTTCTATAAAAATTCTGCCCATAATCCTCTCGTTATATTTGATGGAATAATGCAACGTATTTCAGTGCGGGAATAACAACCGTTGCGGGATGTTACAATATTATTAATAGAGATCGTACATGATATTGTAGGTAAGCAGCACCGTTAATTCCGACATCTTCTCCAGCTCATCACCCTTGCGGATCTTCAGTTTATATGTTCTGCACACACCTTCAATCTGCGAAAGATGTTTTCGCAATTTTTCCCGGTCGGCGTAATAGATCCATTGACACACTTTATCTTCGATCAACGGCGCATATTTATGGATAAATTTCCATGCATCCCGGAACGAATTTGTCCGTCTACCATTATAATAAAAAATTGCCTTTATATCATCCACATATCCGTATAAATCATCTTTATCGACGCGCGATACTAAATTTATCTTATAAAATTCCGCCACCGTCATACGAACTTTCTCGATCGGCTCGTCACGATCCGTCTTTGCAACCGGAGGTTCCATATGAGCAATCTCGCGCATTATAGTATCGACATATTCCAACTTACGTTTTACCGGCGTTTTACCGTATTTTGTTTTCCAGTTCGATCGCGGCTTCAACCACACGGCGAACGTTTCGGCCCAATCTTCATCGGGATGTTTCTGTGCATAATGATCAGGAAGATGACGGACGTGACGCTTACTCCAGGGATTATATATATAGTAATCCCGGTAAACTTTTTTCATGTTGCCGAACAACCGTCCCCATTCGCGGTCACGGTAGATTCTGTACGCATAGAGAATCGCATGACCGATCTCGTGACGAAGAGCCATGAGTATCTCGTTCTCGTTCTCCACTCCCCCGAGGTTTAGTTCATTCTCGAGCTGACGCAACGCTTTACTGCCGAACCAGAACGGAATTTCAATCGATATGCTGCGGTCGACACAGCCCCATCCGGTACCGTAGTAATATTCTGGACGGAATCTGATCCCCCTGCGGCGAAGTTCGGCCGCAACCTTTCGTAAAAGTTTTAGAATGAGACCGTCAAATTTTAAATCGAGATCGCAAATACGCGTTTCAAGTATCTTATACTTCTCAACTTTCTGCAACAACTGCCTGGTCATAGGTTTTTATTAATTAACTGAAGTCTAAAAAAGAGTGAACTACCTTTGGAGGTGAAAAATTACATAAAGAAGCGGTGAAAAGCAAGATCAATTTTATTCGCAAATATTTGCTAAATCTCTTGCCGGGGTGAACCTACGGATAGCAGGTGTGTGGTTCAATTTTTTCTGTCTGCGGTATCGTCCTTTATCTCCTCATACTTGGCATCGGGAATATCTTCCAGGTTTGCCTTCTTTCCTCCATGCACGTTTTTTCCGTCCGCATTGTTATGCCGCCGGTGTGCACTCAGGTTTCCCACAAAACCGCGCAGCGCCGTTTTAACAAGGCGGTACAGGACATACAGCAGCACAAGAATAATAATATATCGTAATAACATGTTACTTTGCCTCCTTCTGCGTACCCTTCTTCAACGGGTTATAATACTCAACCGGCGATCTGTTTTGCCGGGTTATCTCTTTCAGTAATTCTGAAAAATCCTCGGGTCGGTTCACAAAATCGATCTCTGTTGCATTGACAATCAACAGAGGCGCCTGCCGGTACCGGAAAAAGAAATAATTGTACGCCTCGTTCAGGTCTTTTAGATACTCGGCTGTAATATGTTTCTCATACGGTCTGGCGCGTTTTTTTATATTCTCAAGAAGCCGCCCGGTACTTGACTGCAGATAAATTACCAGATCCGGCGTCAGAATATTCTTTTCGATCGCGGCGACAACGGTTTCGTACAGCTTGAGTTCGTCGTCCTGTAAATTAAGGTAGGCAAAGATTTTATCTTTTTCAAAAATATAATCAGTAATCATGATGTTGTGAAAAAGATCGGCCTGGAATAGTTCCTGCTGCTGTTTGTATCTGCTCAAGAGAAACGACATCTGTGTTTGAAAAGCGTAATGTTCCGGATCCTCGTAGAAACGTTCGAGAAACGGATTCTCATCGAATCGTTCAAGGACGACACGAGCACCGAAAAACTCCCCGAGCATGGAAGCAAGACTGGTCTTTCCTACCCCGATTACCCCTTCGATTGCAATATATCGTATATCTCCGCCGAATTGATTCGTTTGGGGGGTCTGCGTTTTCTTTTGCTGGCGGTTAGACAATAGTATTTCCTATGGTTTGATGAATGGACCTCATTATTACTGCAACCGTTTTACCCAGTGGTCGCTCGAACATGCATTCAGAAGTTCTTGTATTGTTTTTTGTTTTACCGGATGCACCAGATCATGTGCAATATCGGCAAGCGGCTGCAGCATAAATCTTCTGTTATGTACTTCCGGATGCGGAACGATCAGATTGTCCACTGTTATAATATCGTCATCATAAAACAAAATGTCCATATCCAGCACGCGCGATGTTTTATTCTGTGCCTCCGTACGACCTGCGTCTTTTTCGATCTGCTGAAGCTCACCGAGCAGTGTCATCGCATCAAGTCCGGTGTACAATTGAATCACCATATTTAAAAAAGGCGTCCGGTCGGATATATCGACAGGTTCAGTTGAATATAACCCGGATATCGATCCGATGACCGATTGATCCATACGGCTCAAGCGTTTCATACCGTATGCAACAAACATTTGTCTGTCGCCGAGATTCGAACCTAATCCGATAAACGCAACATGGCGCGGGATTGGAATTGTTTTACCTCTTGGCACGCTGCACCTCAACTTCGACTGCATCTATAACGCCTCGCACGGGTGGATTGTTCTTTCTCACACGGACATCCACTTTTCTGACTAAATCGAAGTTTTCCAGTATACCATCCGCTATTTTATACCCGAGCGCCTCGATAAGAAAATACTTTTTCTCTTCGACAAGCTGTTTTATGACGGTATATACTTTCTCATAATCGACGGTCAGTTTAAGGTCGTCGCTTCGTGCAGCGGCACTGAAATCACAATACATGTCGATATCCACCTCGAACCTTCCGCCAAGATTTTGTTCATCCTGAAATGCCCCGTGATAAGCGTAAAAGACCGCATTTTTTATGCGAATAATATTTAATTCGGGCATGAATTGTAAATTTTTGAATATATGAAAATATTTAAAAAGATATTAAATGATTAACGTATTGTCAAATACGGAGACTATTCGATTTCCGGTTCGAAGCCGGGACCCGGATCGATGCCCGGTATTTCGATGATACCGAAATCGACGACGACATTGGCAATACCGTTTATCACGAACTGTACGGAGATCACCGCGAGGATGAGTCCGAAGACCTTTGTTATGATCTGCTTGCCGGTATCACCCAGATATCGAACTATTACTTTGGAATATATCATCGAATAATAACAGCTTACCGTCGTGATAAGCACGGCAATGAAAACAAGAGCGGTGTGGTAAATAGTAGGCGCTTCGCTTGTCAATATCATGACGGTCGCGATGGAACCGGGACCGCTTATAAACGGAATTGCAAGCGGTATGACGGAAATATCGTCCGCAATCTCTCCTTCCGGTTTCTTATGACCGGCAGCATCGCTTTCCCGTTTGCTTATCATCCCCATTGCGATCCCGAAAAGAATGATCCCCCCGGCAATTCGAAATGCGGCAAGAGTGATCCCGAACAGTTGGAAAATGACGCCGCCGAGGAGCGCAAAGATGAAGAATAACCCCGTCGATATTTTCGTTGCTTTCAATGCGATCGTTTTCCGTCGTTCTTCCTTCATTCTGGTGGTCAGCGACATGAATGCAAATGCTGTGGTAAGCGGGTTCACTATCACGAAAATACCCGCTATGGTTATCAGAAGATAAGCCGCGGTCGTCTGCAGGAGTTCTATAATATCCATATGTTTTTATCTCCTCGTGTTATGGTTGGTAAGTGTTGAATATACTGAATATACGGATAGACTTCAATTTTAAGATTTGATAAAAGAATGATAATGTATTATTTTTGTCACATAGTTGAGTCCACTTTAAAAAGGATAATAAGCCACTGATTTCACAGATTATTTTTTAAAAAATCCGTGAAATCAGTGGCTATATTAAATACAGAAAAATACGAGGTGATTAAAAATGAAAGATAATCAACTACCAATACCCCCCCATTTTGACGTACAGCAAGTCGGCATCGTCTGGAAAGTACAATACGAAGACCGCTTAAAAGATGCTAGAGCGTGGAGCGAGAAACATGCAATTTCGCCTTCATCGGACGACCGGCAAAAGATCTGTTTGATACTGATCGACGTTCAAAATACATTTTGTACGCCGGAATTTGAGCTTTATGTCGGCGGACGGTCGGGAACGGGAGCGGTAGATGACAACAAGCGGTTATGCGAATTCATCTATCGTAATCTCGACAAGATCACTAACATCACCGCTACCCTCGACACGCATCACCCGATACAGGTATTTCACTCGCTTTTTTTGGTCGACGAAAACGGCAATCATCCCGGACCATTTACGCTCATATCGGCTGACGATATCAAACAGGGCACATGGAAATTCAACGCTGCGGTGGCAAAACCGCTCGGTATAAATCCGGAATACGGTCAACAATTGCTCGAACATTATACCGGCGAATTAAAGAAACGCGAAAAATTCGATCTCACGATCTGGCCTTACCATGCTATGCTCGGCGGGATCGGCCACGCACTCGTTTCGTCGGTTGAGGAGGCGATATTTTTCCATTCGGTTGCGCGAAACGCACAGCCCGACATCATCATCAAAGGACGCCACCCGCTTACCGAGCACTATTCCGCATCAGGTCCTGAAATAAACGTCGATCATGAAGGTAAAACACTCGTCGAAAAAGATGAAACGATCATGCGTAAAGTACGGGAATATGACGCAGTCATAATAGCAGGAGAAGCAAAAAGTCACTGCGTTGCGTGGACGGTGGACGATATCATGCAGGAGTTAAAAAAACAGGATCCGTCGCTGCTGAAAAAAGTTTATCTCCTTGAAGACTGTACCTCACCGGTCGTCATACCGGATGTAATAGATTATACGGATACTGCGAATGAGATCTTCAGGACATTTGCCGGCGCGGGTATGCATATTGTGCGGTCGACGGAAGCGGTTGAGAAGTGGCCGGGTGTGGCAATAAAAGTAATCTGATATCGCCATATAAATTGTGTTTATTTGACTTTCGCGCCCATAATGATTATATTGGTAGTCTATATAAACATCGCGGGGTGGAGCAATTGGTAGCTCGTCGGGCTCATAACCCGAAGGTTGCAGGTTCAAGTCCTGCCCCCGCTACAGGAACCCTTGTAAGTCGTTGACCTGCAAGGGTTTAGTTTTTTAAGCAAAACTTGGTTAAAACAAAACACACGGCCTGACCCGGCCTATAAATAAAACTCCCGCTGCCGGGGAGAATCAATTCAACCAGCAACGGGAGCCGTTCCATTTTATGCCCGGCCTTTATAATTAATCCGGTAGCCGGAAACCGGAAAACATCAAATCAGTCTCCGACGGTATGGCGATTGTCGTATCGTCGGTGTTGTCTGCACATTGTTATTCGATGTACGCAGCACCGGCAATGTAATTTGTGAGCCGCCGTGCCTCAAATTGGTTTTCCAAGTCTGCGGCGGTTGTGGTAATTGTGTTCTCACGGCTGCCATTGTTTTATCCTTTCTA
>PWJF01000091.1 GCA_003560935.1 Ignavibacteriales bacterium | reverse complement strand
GTGACCGCTTTCACGAATCAATTCCATCGCCTCACTGATGGGAGTATCCGCTTGCAGGGTTACCATGTCGACACGTGATCCCATGATTTCTCGGACGGTCGTATCACCGAAATCTACAACGCTTTGTATCATGCTTCCTTCATCGTGTTTTAACATGCCGTGCTCGGTACCTACATCTGCAAGAGTTTTTAAATCCTCACTCGATATAGCTTTCTGGAGTTTCTCAGTATGCAATACGTTCTGTGTTGTTTTTGCAATCCATGTCAATAAATCGGAGAAAGGGAAGAGGACAGAATACATAACGCTCAACGGATACGAAGCGAATCGCGCAAAATCGAGCGGCCGTTTCGAAGCAAGAACTTTGGGTGTAATTTCACTGAACAGCAATATAAGGAATGTTATAATGATCACTTCTGCGGTAATTGCTATTGCGGGATTGATCCCAAGAATATCAGCCAGCCGCAGTGCAAGCACTGCGGCTGTAATAGCTATCCCAACATTCACAATCGTATTACTTATGAGTATCGTCACAAGGAGTTTTCGCGGTCGATCAAGTAAAACACGGATCCTCTTATCGGTTTTCCGGTACCGCGGTTCGCCAGATTGTAATTGCTGCTTCTTCAACGTAAAAAAAGCTACCTCGGAACCGGAACAAAATCCGGACACAATAAGCAGTACAACTATAATACTAATTGATATGAGGATATCAGTTTCCAAGTTATTATGTCGGGTATCGTGCCCTGTTTATCGGTCGTCGAATCTCCAAGCCGGTTCGTTTAAATTCAACTACCAATAAATGAAGATTAAAACGGCAGGTCATCCTTTTCTTCTCCGACCTGCCCGGGTTCGTTCACGGTTGATGCCTGTGCCGTTGATCCGCCGGCGTCAGCGCTTGCGCCGCCGCCGCCGTCAAGCATGATCAGGTCATCCGCCACGATTTCGGTCACATACCGATTTACACCGTTTTTATCATCATAATTGCGCGTCTGGATCCGTCCCTCAATATAGACGCGTTTTCCTTTTTTCAGATATTCACCGCATATTTCCGCAAGACGGCGCCATGCAACAATATTATGCCACTCGGTTCGTTCCTGCAAATTGCCGTCCTGATCTTTCCAGGCTTCGTTCGTTGCCATCGAAAAATTTGCAACGGCGATCCCGTTCGACGTGTACTTTAATTCGGGATCTTTTCCCAAATGCCCTATGAGCATCACCTTGTTTAAACTTTTTGCCATGATGTCCTCCTTGTTAATTAATTGGGTTAATAGTATGGCTTGGAGATTAATATTCTGCTGTATCGGATTTCATCAGTTGTTCGATCTCATCTGCCGAACGGGGCAATGATTTTGATATATGTATTGAACCGTTTTCTGTTACAAGGTACATATCTTCTATCCGGACACCGATCTCTTCTTCGGGAATATAGATTCCCGGCTCAATGGTAATGACATCCCCACGACGCAGCGGAACGTGTTCCGATCCCACGTCATGCACTTCAAGTCCCACAAAATGACTCACGCCATGAATAAAATATTGCCCGAGCGGTTGACCATGTTTATCGCTACCGTGTGAACTGATATAATTATACGCAATTTTTCGCAAATCGAAAATAGACAGTCCGGGGCGAAGCTCTTTCATAACGGCTTCCTGTGCGCCCAGCACAATATTGTATATCTCACGCTGACGGTCGCTGAAGACGCCGCTGACCGGATATGTCCTCGTTATATCCGCACAATAAAATCCGTATTTTGCACCGATGTCGACGACGACAACATCGCCGTCCTGCATCTGCCGGATATTCCGGTCATAATGCAGAACCGTCGAAAAGAAACCTGAACCGACTATCGGCGGGAATGCATTTCCTTCGGCACCGTTCTTGCGGAACGTGTATTCCGCTATCGCCTGGACTTCATATTCATACACACCAGGTCGAATGGCTCTCGCAAGATTCCGGTGTGCATCAAGCGTTATGTCGATCGCTTTTTGAAGTAACCGTACTTCCTCTTCCGATTTTTTGCGACGCATATCGACGAGATCGGTATAGAGATTGTTGACCGTTATCGTCGGCACTTCTTCACGTAGTGACGAAACCAATTCGTGCTCGAATGAATCTGTACCCTGTAAGATCAGATGAAGTTGTTTTCCGCCCTGGAGATATGATACAAGTACACCGCGCCACGACGGAACCGGGCGGCGTCGGTGATCGATGACAATTTCACCACCATGGGTAGATCGGATATCCTCTATGCCTGTATACTTAATTGCATCCTCACCGGGTCCGAGCTTGGGTCCCGTCCATTGCTCAAGAGGCAGATTTCGTTCGGGGATAAACAATATCTCTTTTTGTTCGGTAGACAGCAGCATCAACACCGCGTCCGGTATTTCCACACCGGTAAAGTAGAAAAAGTTTTTCTCTTGTGAAAACGTACCGACATCGCCGTAACCTCGATCATCGCCGCGACCTACCAGTACTATGATACCATCTCCGGCACGGCGCATTAATTCCCGCCGGCGCTGTTGGTATTCTTCAAGCGGACTGCAGTCAACGATGTATGTTCCGCTCCGGTATTCTACCGGAAGTTCTTGTGTAAAGAGTAACGATACCGATACAACTAAAACGAGAAAAACACAGATTGTATATCGTTTCATGAATTGGTTCCCGGCAAGTGTAACTGTAAATATAAAAAGTATACATGATAAACGTGACCGTACTTGCCCGGCACGTTCAGTAAAAAATAAACTATAACACTAAGGACGATTTAAGATCCTTCATACTACACGTGCCGGGCAAGTTCATTTCCAGCCTAAACCGATATTTTGGTTTTTATATCACCCTCCTCGGGCTGAAAATTCATAACTTCGTCGATAACCGCTTGTACAATTTCCTCTTCCTTGACACGCCGGACGATCTTACCTTTCCGGTACAGTATGGCGACCCCCTTTCCCGCAGCTACACCGATATCCGCTTCGCTTGCTTCTCCGGGACCGTTAACTACACAACCGAGCACAGCCACCTTCACCGGCTTTTTCATCTGTCCGAGAGCATTTTCGAGTTGTTCCATTATCCCGAACAGGTCAACTTCCAGCCGTCCGCATGTCGGACAAGCGATCAGTTCTACATTACGGGACGCAAGACCGAGCGAACGGAGAATATCTTTTCCGATTTCGACTTCTTTTTCAGGTTGATCGGTTAACGAAACACGTATCGTATCGCCGATTCCTTCGGCGAGCAGCGTGCCAATGCCGACCGACGATTTTATTGTACCCACCCTCGTCGTTCCGGCTTCGGTGACGCCGAGATGCAGCGGATAATCTGTGCGTTGCGCGATCAGCCTGTAGGCTTCAATCATCAACCGCACATCCGTAGATTTAACCGATATTATAACATCGGTAAATCCGAAGTCTTCACATATTTGTGCATGACGCATTGCGCTTTCGTAGAGCGCTTCCGGGGTTGGATAGCCGAATTTATCGAGAATATCTTCTTCAAGCGAGCCGCTGTTCACGCCGATACGGATCGGTATATTTTTTTCCTTCGCCGCTCCGAGCACCTGATGAATGCGGTCTATCTTCCCGATGTTACCCGGATTGATCCGCACCTTTGCGACGTTGGCTCTGATTGCTTCAAGTGCAAACACATGATTAAAATGAATATCCGCAACGATCGGCACATTCGTCTGTTTAACGATTTCATGCATCGCTTCTGCAGCTTCTTTGTCGTTCACGGTAACCCGGATGATATCGACGCCGGTTTCCTCGCACCGGTTAATCTGCGCAACGGTTGCATCGATGTCCGATGTTTTCGTCTTCGTCATTGTTTGTACCGATATCGGTGCGTTGCCTCCAACCGGTATCGACCCGACATCCACGCGCCGAGTTACTCTTCTTTTGAACGGAGACGTTGCGACCGTCTGCTCATCGCCGATTGTATTGCCCACGATCGGTAATATAGTTGTCATTTTAATTTCTGGCTCGCTTCGAATAATATTCGTTTCTCTTCTTCAGTTAAATTTTGATATCCTGATTTACTTATCTTATCGAGAATTTCATCGATTCGTTTCTGATCTATTTCGGGGTCTTCCTTCATTTGCTTCCGTGTTTGTTTATCTTCTTTGATATCATAATATTTTGCATCCTCAATACCGCCGCGATGATAGCGCAGATCCCCGGGCGATTGTTTTCGTTTGAAAGCGGAAAACCATCTCTTCAGCGGTAATCTGTCACGTTCAGCCATAATATAAAGAAAGGCAACAAACGCACCGCCGAGATGTGCAAAGTGAGCGATACCATCGCGGGTACCCGATATACCCATAAACAAACCTACGATAATCAGAAATCCCACAAAATATTTTGCTTTGACCGGGAAGAGGAAATACAGAAAGATCATTCTGTCAGGAAACATCATCGCAAATGCAAGTAATACGCCGTACACCGCACCGGACGCACCGATCGTAGGTGCCACACCGGCAAATATCGGACTGGCGAACATATGTATCAATCCTGCGCCCGCCCCGCAAACCAAATAGAAAGTAAGGAATTTTTTCGAACCCCACATGTTTTCAAGTTCCATCCCGAACATCCAGAGGATGAACATATTGAAAAAGAGATGCATGAAACTACCATGCAGGAATAAGTATGTAATCAATTGCCATGGGAGAAATCCCCAACCAAGCGGCATCAAGGCAAACAGACGCATCATAAATTCGGAAAGTCTCGTCCCTCCGATCGAATACGTTCCGGCAACCATCATTAGCAGAAAAACTATGACGTTTGATATAAGAAGAGTTTTTATAACCGGTGGGAAAAAGCTAAATCCCCCGCCGAAGAAGCCCGGTCTTTGGTATTGTGGTCCGCCGCCTTGATTGTAATATCTCATAGTCTTTTTAATTGTTTTCTAATCATTGAGCGAAGCGAAATAATGTAAGAAGGTGCATCGACTATTCCAACAGTTTTTTATGGGAATAAGTTCGATATTCATTACGCCTTATCCGTCAACGCCGCAACACCCGGCAGCTCTTTTCCCTCGAGGAATTCAAGCGAAGCGCCGCCTCCGGTCGAAACGTGCGAAACTTCTTTTTCAAGCCCCATCTTCGCAATTGCTGCAGCAGAATCCCCGCCGCCGATTATCGTTACTGCTCCCTTTTTGGTTGTCTCGACGAGGAGTTTCGCAATCTCGTTCGTACCCGTCGCGAACTTATCCATCTCGAAAACACCCATCGGACCGTTCCACACAACTGTCCTGGCGTTCAACAGTTCGTTCTTGAACAACTCGATCGTCTTCGGCCCGATATCGAGCGCCATCCAGTCGGCTTTTATCGCTCCCGCATCGACGATCTCAGTCGCTGCATCTTTGTCGAATTTATCCGCGATCACGCAATCGACAGGGAACAGGATCTTTACTTTTTTCTCTGCCGCTTTCCGGATTATATCCTTTGCGAGATCGATCTTATCTTCTTCAAGCAATGATCTACCGATCTCCATTCCTTCCGCTTTAAAGAAGGTATACGCCATGCCGCCGCCGACGAGCAATGCATTTACTTTATCGAGCAAATTTGATATGACGTCAATCTTACCGGATATCTTCGCACCGCCGAGTACTGCAACATACGGACGTTCCGGATCGCCGACCGCCTTACCGAGATACGCAAGCTCTTTCTGCATCAGGTAACCGGCTGCACATTGCTGGAAGTGTTTGGTCACTCCCTCGGTTGATGCATGGGCGCGGTGTGCACTGCCGAACGCATCGTTCACGTAAATCTCACCGAGACGTGCAAGTTTAGCTGCAAAATCGGGGTCGTTTTTCTCTTCTGCTGCATGAAAGCGAAGATTTTCAAGCAGCAGAATCTCACCGTTCTCCAATTTTGCCGCCTGATCTTCAACCTCTTTACCGATACAATCACTTGCAAACGCAACCGGTTTTCCTGCCAGTTCTTCTAATTTTTCAGCTACGGGTCGCAGACTGAATTCGGGTTTCGGCTTGCCTTTCGGCCTGCCCAGGTGACTCATAAGTATCGCACGCCCGCTTGAGTTGACAATCTTTTTTATCGTAGGCAACGTTTCAACTATACGCATCGCGTCCGTTACTTTCTGATTTTCATCCAACGGCACATTGAAATCAACCCGAACCAGTACACGTTTCCCGCTGAGTTCCAGATCGTCTATTGTTAATTTCTTCATAATACAAATATTTTTACTGTGTCATTTTAAGTAATAAATCGACGGTACGGCATGAATAACCCCACTCGTTGTCATACCATCCGACGACTTTCACGAGATTATCTTTTGCCATGGTCGATAACGAATCTAAGATACATGAATGCGGATTGCCGACGATATCGATCGAAACTATAGGATCGGTTTCATACTGCAATATACCTTTCATCGGTCCGCCTGCCGCTTTTTTCATAGCTTCGTTAACCTGTTCGACGGTAACGTTCTTTTCAAGTTCGCACACGAAATCGGTAAGCGATCCGTCCGCCGTCGGAACGCGCAGTGCGAATCCATCTAACCGCCCTTCAAGCTCGGGTATTGCTTTTGTCACGGTACGAGCTGCACCGGTAGTTGTGGGAATAATTGATACTGCCGCTGCACGTGCACGACGGAGATCCTTGTGCGGCAAATCAAGTAATCGCTGATCGTTCGTGTACGCATGAACGGTAGTCATGAAACCCTTTTTGACGCCAAAGTTATCATGCAGAACTTTGACCATCGGTGCAAGACAGTTCGTCGTACACGATGCGTTTG
>PWJF01000488.1 GCA_003560935.1 Ignavibacteriales bacterium | reverse complement strand
TCTTGATGCAGAGCTAACACAACCGGCTCCGACGCAGCTCATTCGTGTGGGAGGGCAGACCTATAACGTCGGTACACGAGCCGGAAGGGTTATCGGCCAAGGGGCATCGGCCGTACCATCGGATCCCGGCGCGGCGCGAATATATCGCATTCGTAGAGATTATATAACAATGAGTGAAGAAGAACTTCGCAGGGATGCAGCAGAATCTTTCGAAGTTGTGATCGGGAGTATAACTTCCGCTGATATGACTAAAATTAAAGAACAATATGCGAAAGATTGGGCAGAATGGCCGGTAGAATATGGTGCGCCGTTTATAGATCGCAACGGTAACGGATTGTATGATCCGCCGCCGCCGTTCTTTTATGATCCGCTTAATCCCGACGATCCCCGAACATTTACAGCCGATAGTCTGATTGCAGGAAATTACGATGAACCTGGCGTCGCAGGCGCCGATCCTTCGTCACCGGCAGATCAGGTGATCTGGACGGTTTATAACGACCTTGATCGAACTGCTACCCTCGGTCTTTTCGGTTCGGAACCGCTCGGTCTCGAAGTCCAGATGACACTGTGGGGATATGATCGTACCGACGCGATGGGAAATCTTTATTTTAAACGGTTTAAGATCATAAACAAAGGAGGAGTCGATATCGGCGGCGGACAAATAGGGTCTTTTTATATCGACAGTATGTTCGTTGCTCAGTGGTCCGACCCTGACGTCGGTGCTTTTGGGGATGATCTCTCCGGATGCGATACTCTTTTGAGTCTCGGCTTTACATACAACGGAAATCCGGTCGATAGTGAATTCAGAAGATTTAACTTACCGCCCCCTGCAGTCGGCTACGACTTTTTACAAGGACCGATTGTCCCGGCTCCCGGTGATTCTGCGATTTTTAATTTTGAACGTATTTATGATTATAAAAATCTCGAATTAACATCGTTCGCTTATTTCGCGGCAGGAAGTGCAATCAGTGACCCGCCGTTCAGCCGGGAAGGAGGCCTTCGATGGTGGCGAATGCTTCAAGGATTTGTACCTGATCCCTCGACGGCCGCTCTTCGCTACTATCCCCATCCCCCGGGAATGCAGGTATCGAAATTTCCCCTATCGGGTGACCCCGTATCGCGATCGGGTTTCATTGACGGACAGGGAACCGATTACTCGTTTGCTCCGGGAGATCGTCGGATTGTCTTGAATACTGGCCCGTTTGTTTTAACACCCGGTGACGAGCAGGAGATAGTTGTCGGGACCGTGGCAGGAATGGGATCCGCCCGGCTTTCAAGCGTTGCCGTTATGAAGTTCAACGACCGCTTCGTACAAAATACATATGACGCAATTTTTCAAGTTCCGCGTGCACCGGTGGCACCCGATGTTAAAATTGTAGAACTCGACAGTCATATCATGCTCGAGTGGGGAAGCAATCTTACCCGGGTACGCGACACTGAGGATCGGATCAATGAGCCGGGTAGTTATGTCTTTGAGGGATATAATGTCTATCAGCTTCCCAGCCGGGGTGCCTCGCTCTCAGAAGGACAGCGTATAGCAACGTACGATCTCGAAACGGATCCTACTGTTATTCTAGACGAGCAGTTTCATGCACCTTCCGGTCAAATATTATTCTTACCGGTCCAGTTCGGATCGAACAGCGGTATTAAACGGTACTTTAAATTCGACCGCGATTATGTACGCGATATAGATAAGCTCTATAACGGACAGGAGTATTACCTTGCGGTTACCGCATACAGCCGAACTACCGAAGAGGGGTACTTACCCGCTGCACTCGAATCGTCACCGACCGTTTTTACGGTTGTCCCGCAATCTCCGAAACCAGGTCTACGATATAATGCCTCGGCAACGGAGATCTTACCGGTTTCACGGGTTGACGGTTCTGGCGATGCCACTATAGAGCCGATCGTTATAGATCCGGCAAGTATGCAAACCGGTACCTATACGATCAGTTGGTCTTCCGATGGAGATAATGTATTGTGGAATCTGTTACGAAACGGAAACGTAATTCTTGGAAATCAGACAAACGTAACCGGCGATGAAACATATTCAATAATTGACGGACTTCAGGTTAAGGTGTATAATCTCGTTTACGAGCCTCCGGTTACGATTCTTGAAGACTATCAGACTGTGCCGGAACAGGGGGGTGGACTGACCCTCTGGGGTGATGCAACATTGTTTGGTGCTCCAACCGGTTTTTACAGCGAGTTCGTAACCGGGGAAGCGAACTACCCTGCAAGTCTCACACAATGGGATCTTGAATTCCGGTTTACCGGTGTTGCAGAGGGAGCGGATCCGAGCAGTAACGATGCGGTTATTCAGAGCGGCGGTCAATTGACGACGATTTGGGAACGTGGGGGATTCGGTGCAGACGACATGACCGAGTTTGCTCATGCTCAGATACGTGCACCGTTTGAATTGTGGGATGTCGAGAATAATATACAAATTAACTTTTCGCTGTTTAATCGAAATGCCGACGATGCTGCTCCATATGGAAACGATATGGATCAGGCAACGGCACGGTATCGAATGTCGGGTCGTGATTACATTATTCCAATTTATACTCCCTACGATCCCGCTACTGCACAAAGCACCGTTTTTGATCCTAACGATCCTGACGCGACGTGGTTGCTGTTCTTTCTGCAGGGAGGAAGTTCCGTATGGAATAACGGAGATGTGTATTTCGTAAAGTTTGCGAACCCGATTATTGCAGGAGAAGATGCATTTGCTTTTGCAGCTGAAGGTCCGACGTTAGAAAATACCGAACTTGCAAAAGAGCAGATAAATGCGGTGAATGTTTTCCCCAATCCATACTATGCATTCAATCCGGCTGAAACGAACCGGTTTGTTCGTTTCGTCACGTTTACTCATTTGACGAATAGAGCGACCGTTCGGATTTTTAATCTTGCCGGACAATTGGTCCGTACAATGGAAAAAGACGATGACTCGCAATTCCTTCGATGGGATTTAAACAATCAGTTTAATTACCCCGTTGCAAGCGGTATGTACATCGCACACATTGAGTTAACGCTCCCTAATGGAACGAAGACATCCAAAGTGCTCAAACTGGCCATCATTCAGGAACAAGAGGTGCTCGATGTGTTTTAGTCTGCTTAATAATTTACGGACTCAAATAATGCTCATGTGCCGTAGTATTGAACAAGAGTATAGAATCGAAAATACCTCTTTCCGTCTATATTCGTTTTATGGTGGAAATACTACGGCCATGATTCTATTATGAAATCAATGATTTTAAGGAGAATAAATAAATGAATAGACAAATATTTTTAAGTGTCCTTAAACTCTGCATAGTGATTTTGGTGGTTACATCCACAGCAGAGGCGCAAAACAAAAGGATAGGGACGGCATCCGGGGTACAAACCCTCATCCCCGTCGGCGGACGAGATCTCGCAATGGGTGGATCGAGTCTGGCATATACCTCAGGTGTCGATGCTCTCTTTTGGAACCCGGCAGGTCTCGGTATACTTGCATCGTCGGCCGAAGGAATATTCTCAAGGATGAGTTATATAGCCGATATTGGCGTCAACTACGGAGCGGTTGGTGTGAAGCTCGGTGATTTTGGAAATATCGCTTTTAGTGTAAAATCAATCGATTTCGGCGATATTTCTTTGACGACAAACGATGATCCGGACGGATTGTCGGGTCGAACGTTTTCACCGACGTTCGTGACGGTGGGATTAACGTACGCACGTTCGCTCTCCGATGCGATATCCGCAGGCGGGACGGTTAAAATAATTTCCGAACAGGTAGCACGGGTTAATGCGTCCGGATTTGCATTCGATTTTGGCATACAGTATCGCGGTATCGCGAACGTTCCGGGATTACATCTCGGTGTCACGGTAAAAAACATCGGTCCGCAAATGAAGTACGACGGACCGGGGTTGTTACGTAACGCAACAAGCAGTGACGGTGACCGGCCCGAACAGAAATATAAGACCGAAGCCGCCAGCTTTGAGCTACCTTCACTTGTGGAAATCGGTCTCGGATACGAACGCAGATTTACCGATAACGTCATGCTCGGTTTGACCACCTCTTTTACCAATAATAATCTATATTCGGATGAATATAAAATTGGCGGTGAAATAGGATATATCCTCGGACCGTCTGTAAGACTGTACGGGCGGGGAGGTTATGCATTGACTCCGCAGCTGGAAAACAGCGATGATAATATCTTCGGGCTGACCCTCGGCGCAGGATTATTCTACGCCACGGCCGGTCTTGATATAACCATCGATTACGCATACCGGCAGGTTGAGCTTTTTAACGACAATCAGGTTGTATCCGTAAAACTTGGTTTCTAAAAACCCGATATAAAATAAATGATCCTCGATGAATTGTACTGATTTATCGTTCGAGTGAGGATTGTTACATGTTTTCATATAACGAAAGGCAATCTCTATTTGTCATAGATTGCCTTTCGCTTTTATTTTTTTAAGAGGAGCTCTGATGTATATTAATAGGTTAACGATCGGGGTGATTTCTTTGTTGTGTTGCATGGTGCCTGTTTTAAGTGCATCATCAATCATCGAACAATTGAATCACTCCGTCCGTTATCAACGGGTACTGGATCTCTCGAGTAATCTCGTTGTACTCGCAATAGCTGTCGAACCGGGAGATGAAGATTTAGGATTGCTCTCTTACTTTCGTTTCGGACGAGGTGCGCGTGTCGTTACTTCGTTTCTCACCAACGGTGATTCGGGTATCAGTGATACCGAACCCGAATTACCGGCTCACCTTGCCGCGAGAAGACGTACTGAAGCCTATAAAGCCCTTCGGTATATCGATAGCGGGGTGCACTTTTTTGCGATGGATTATATGCCTCCGGGAAGCAGTAGCGATGAAATTACAGAAGCATGGAATAGAAGCGACATTCAACTGAATATTATGAAGTTGATTAACAGGATCAAGCCCGATATCGTCATACTATTCTCCGACCATGAATCACAAATATCCCAGCGCTGGAAATATCTTTACGAATCAACGAGAGCTGCATTGTACCGTATCGGGATCCCGGATTCCGTAATAGCCATTCCATCCGAACACGGTATAGCACGATGGAATGTACGACACACTTTTATAGAGAGTGATTTACCTAACCAGTTACATTTTCCGGTTTATACTCTCCACCCGGTTTTATCCCGTTCCTATTCTGCGATAGGCGGAGAGGCGTCCTTGTTCTATAAATCACTGAAACATCAAATGCCCCGACGATATCAAAACGGGATACGACCTTATACATCGATGGAGCTGGATGTTACCGGCTCGGGGATTGTTGACATCGTTCCGAACGATCATCCGTTACCACCACGGTTGGAGTGGTGTAATACAGCAGTCAAATTGTTAACGGATACAGTAATTCAAAATAGTCGATACATAACGGCGGATCAAAAATCTGAAACCTCCGTCCTGTCATTTGTTGCAACAGTAATGGATTCGATAAATTTACATATTGCAAATGCAGGAATACTTACCGGATATGAACGACGGCTGCTTTTAAATTGGCGCTTATCGCTTGAAGAGTTAAGGAATGAACTCCTCGGGGTTTCCGTACAGTATACATTAACCGATCCGATTTTAACACCGCGACAGCTCACGTACTTTACCGTAACATCGATATCGGGGACCACGGAGGATGGTATTACGGAGATATTCTTTCCAGCTGTCGATGATGGCTGGTTTGTAAACGAATCTCCCGATAAGCTCTTTTCGATGGATGTAAATGTTCCTTTTCGTATCGTAAGCCCGCCGACGGTCGAGTATACCTTTCCACGACATCAGTTCGATATCAAACGTCCCGAAATCGGGGTTACATTACCGATATTTATAATTCATCGTGCAAAATCTCGGGAAAATAGTTTCACCTATCGTATTGACGTACCGCTGGATTTTGCACCGCGTTTCAGCTTTGAATTGTTAACTCCAGTTGTCTACGCCCGCCAGAGTGAGTGGGTAATTATCAGGTTGAGCAATCACTCACGGGATGGTGTTTCGGACATTGTCCGTATCAGTTCCGAGGATATTAATGCCGTAGGGAAACGATTTGCATTTACCGGTAAAGGGCAGGCTGTAACCGATACGCTCGCTCTGGAAATCGGACAACTCAATCCGGACAGTACATACATTGTTCCGATATTTATCGGAACTGAACCGGTCGGTGAGCTTATCGTTCGCAATTTTCCGACAAAAGTAGATTCCTCTTTACGAGTAGGGGTCGTAACTCCATTTACAACAAGTCCGTTAATACAAGCTTTGCATCGATTGGGAATTTCACCCGGTGTTTATCAGGCGGTGGCCCCGGCCTATGATGAGCATGACGTGATCATATTCGATGAAAGAATGTTTTCACATAAATATGACGGGATTTTATTTATAGATCATTTGATCCGGTTTGTGCACTTGGGGGGGAAGGTGATCGTTCTCTTTCAGGACCGGCTGGTGTGGAACTCATCGCCGCTGACTGGATTGTTTGATGAACGGGAAGATAAATTTATTTACATTGATTTTCCATTGCAAACGCGCCTTCTTGAGATAGACGATGATGCATACCGTTTTCTTGCACGGATATTATCACCAACAGTTTTCTAAATATACCGGACATTAATATGAAATCACTATCGTTAATTGCAGGGTTGATTGTCATGATGTGTATTGAGGTTTTGGCACAGACGGCAATTCCAGTCGAGCGTTTTTTGTTGAATACAGATTTTGCTCGTTTCCGGTATGA
>PWJF01000222.1 GCA_003560935.1 Ignavibacteriales bacterium | reverse complement strand
CTCACCGGGTGCGCAGACCGTAGTCACCCTATCCGTAATGACGGGAATCCTGTCCCTGAAAGAGGGAATCGCGAGAATACTGCACCTGGCAAAGAGACAATTCTGCCATCCGCCGAGTCCGTGGAGCAGATAGCCGTCTGAATGTGTAACCACGTTTGCATTAAAATCGAGGTCAACTTCGGTAGCTCCGAGCACGACGGCATCGACCATCGATGCAAAATTTCCCTTCCCATGGTAATTGTAACTCGTAAACGGGCTCGTGTTGATGTGGTTCGGATTCTCCCGCATCGATCTCACACCCTCAAGATCGAACGTCTGGCCGTCCAGAATGTAATCGGTAAGCCCCTCTTCTAAAAGCTCGACGAGGTGTTTCGTGCTTCCTCCTCTGACGAACCGTGCTTTCACTCCCATTGCTTTCATTCGCTCTTTGAGAAAGAGAACGAATGCAAGGCTTGTACCGCCTGCACCCGCCTGAAAGGAAAATCCGTCTCTCATAATACCGGCATCTTCCAAGAACCGGGTAACGTACTCCGCGATGAGCTGTCGATCCGGACTACGTGTAATCTCCGTCGTTCCCGAAACTATTTTCTCGGGGTCCCCGAGGGAATCGGCCTCCACTACATAGTCCACATTATTCCCCTGAATTTGCCACGGTACACAGGGAAAGGGAATGAGATTATCGGTCACAACAATCACCCTGTCGGCATACTCCGAATCCGCGAGAGCAAAGCCGAGCAACCCGCATGCTGAATTCCCGAACAGTCCATTGGCATTTCCAAAAGAGTCGGCTGCGGGAGCGGCGATGACCGCAATGTCGATGTGAACTTCCCCGTCCTGTACCGCCTGATACCTCCCTCCATGCGACCGAAGGACACCTACTCCCCGCATCTTCCCGAGTGAGGCGAACTCACCGAGAGGTCCGTTCATACTCCCCTCGATGTGATGAATTGTGCCGTCTTCAAGATACTTAACCAACGGTTCGTGACAGGGGAATGAGGCACTCGGGAACCAGCGGATATCCTTTACTCCCATTTGATGCACCGTATCGAAGAGTGCATTGGCAAGAGCATCACCGTTCCGGAGGTGGTGATGGGTAGAGACGGTCATGCCGTCCTTCAATCCGGATTTTTCAAGCGCTTCCTTAAGATTCGCTACGAGCTTATTCCCGTCCGCCGGGTAATCTGCGCATGTCCGTACCGGCGGCTTTGCCTTATTCCCGGAGGGTTTGTAATTACCTACCCCCTGAAAAGGAATCTGCTTTTGACCGTTTACTTCAACGGGTATGAGTCTGTTCACCGAATTTTTAACTAGCTTGGACATCTCTCCAGTTTTCCGGAAGAATATTATTAAGAATAGCCAGATGAATTACTTTTTGTGCTCTCTTCACCACCGGCGGATCGACCATCTTGCTCCCGAGCGCAACGACACCGAGTCCCTTCCGTTCCGCATCCTCAAATGCGAGAACGATTTGTTTTGCCCTTTCCACTTCTTCGGGCGTCGGCGCGAAGGCTTCGTGAATGACCTTCACCTGTCTCGGATGGATACATCCCTTTCCCTCAAAACCGAGCGACTTCGCTTCGAGAACACTTAATCGCAAGCCCTCCATATCCCCGACGTCGGAAAACACTGTATCGATTGCTTGTAGTCCCGACGCCTTAGCGGCATTGACGATCATAGAACGTGCAAAGAAGCTCTCCCTCCCTTCATCGGTTCTTCTGGTTCCTATATCGGCGGTGTAGTCCTCGAGTCCGATGGTAAGTGCACAGTTGTTTTTCGACGCTGCAGCAATCTCATACGCTCTCATAACTCCGAGCGCACTCTCAATTATGGGCATAAAGTAAATGTCATGAGACACATCGTGCCTCTTCCTGAGATTGTTAACCTCCTTTTCAACTTCAGCTACCTGGCCGGCTGATTCGCACTTCGGTATTAATATAATATGCACATTATGGGGAACGATATAGTTAAGATCGTGTAATCCCATTGGAAGCTGATTGATGCGCACCATCCGTTCGGCGCCGTAGAAGTCCACAGCCCGGAGGGCATTTCGTACAAGCAACCGTGCCGCATCCTTCTCCTGAGGGGAGACGCTATCCTCAAGGTCGAGAATTACTCCATCCGGATTGTGAAGTCCGGCATTTATGAAAAATTTAGGTTCGGTACCGGGGAGGTACAGCCGGCTCCTCCTGAGCCGGTCCCTACTCGTTGAGTCTTCGTTATTTTTATGAACGGGAACGAGATATTCCTTAGCGCTATCGGGGAATAATTTTTTAACAGCTTCTTCAAACCGGGCGGCGAGGGTAAAAGGCAGGGCGCCGTTGTCCTCGAGGTATATTCGAGCATTTTCAAGCTCGAAAAACTCACACATCGTGCGGATAATTTCCGTTATGGAAAAGCCGTACATCGACTTCACTTTGCTCGATACGTCGGGTGCAATACCGCCGGAATCCCGAAGCTCGATTTCGATGTAGCAGTCTGAGCGGATATCCTCCCCGCGCATTCCGGCGTGCGCTATTTTCTCGCCTCGCTTCATTTTAAAAAGTAAGTTTTTTCATGAACACGTTTGCAGTTAGCTTCTCAGAGTCGAAGATTGCGTCTTTTATTTCTTTAATCCTCTCCGGGGACAACACCTCTTTCGAAAGGGCGATGAATTTGTTATCGAGGTCCTCCATTGTCATCGGTTCTCTCGGATCGCCCTTGGGGTACTCGAGATACTCGGAGAATTCCCTTCCGTCTTTCGTGCGGACGACAACCTTCGACGGCTGCTTTGCAGGGAACATCTTTTCGAATTCTTCAGAAGCTTCGCCTTTGATTTTGTCGATGACTTCCCAGATCTTCGGATCTTTCAACTTCTCTTCGGAAAACGAATCGGTCGTAATCTTTCTGTCCACGATCGCAGCAGCGATGCAGTACGGCAGGGAGTGGTCAGCCGTTTCCCTGGAATCGGGACGGTACTTGTGGGGATCGAAGAGAATATCGCACGCCCGTGCTATCGTGGTAAGCGTCACCGATTCGATCTCGTCGTGTTTGATATCGTTCTCCGTCACCGCTTTCAACGTCGCCGTTATGTGCGTGTGCGTGAGCGCTTCGGTCGGGAAGGCCTTCATGCTGCACTCGAGTATCTTGAATTTTTCCCCGAGATTACCGACGAGTTTATCTATATTCCAATCGGGACCATAGACATCCATGAATCCTTCCTTCCCTTCGAATACCGCTTCCGTTCCGGTGTATCCCCGCTGCGCCATCAATGCGGCAAACACCCCGGTCTGGGTTGCCATCGGATCCACGGTATTCTTCATCATGGTGAGTTTCCCGGCCGTGGGGCATCCGATCGTATGGTTGTGGCATCCGTTGATCCCTATTGCGTTCACCATTTGATCCACCGTCAGGTCGAGAAGTTTTCCGGCGACAATGGGGGATACGAATTGCGTCAACGTGGCGTGGTGCCATTTCCGCTCCCGGATACCGGGCACCGCGAACTCACATAACCGTTGTTCAAATTCGTAAGCGAGGACGATAGCCGTTATGACATCCTCCATCGATTTATTCATCAACTCACCGACCGAGAGAGCGGCAGGAATGATATCCGAGGGATGCGACGGGTCCTCTTTCCAATAAATGTCGTTGAAATCAAGCGCCCGAATCATGAGGGAATTTATGAGGGTCGCGTTGACCGCAGGCATTCTGTCCCCGAACCCGATCACGGTCGCTTCTTCCTTTCCCCCCATTTCTTTATAGATGTCCCTGATAACGTTGACGTCCTTTGTATTCACGCTTCCGTATGCACAACCGACCGAATCGTACAGGTATCGCTTCACTTCATGAACGACGTCTTTAGGCAAATCTTTATATTTTAAATTTACAGCAAATTCCGAGAGTTGTCGTGATATTGCCTTTTCCATATTCGTTCCTCTATGCTCTTTGAATATTCTTAACCCACTCTTCCAGTCCGCCAGCGACGATGAGCTCTTGGGCGGCTGTGCCGACGGGAGAGATGGAATACTTCAGTCCAATCGCTTCGATATATGAATTCTTGAAATCGATCTTTGCACGTATCCCGGTTCTGACGGTCGGCTTGTCGGCTCCGAACTTCTTCTTTAGATCGCGCACGAGATCCGGGACCTCGATTGCGAAAAATCCATTGTTGAGGGTGTTCCTTTTGTACGTCTCATTTAGCGAGCCGGCAATAACAAGCCGGATCCCCCGGTATTTAAGTGCGGTTGCCGCCTGTTCCCGGCTGCTTCCCGTCCCGAAGTTAAAACCGCCGACGAGTATGTCGCCTTTCTCCGCTAACTTGCCGAATTCCGGGTCGTAGTTTTCCATCACTACCTCCGCTTGCCGGTCCGGGGTAAAATCGTCACGGTACGTGTATTTCCCCGGATAGATTCCGTCCGTATTGAGGTTATCCTGATGGCAAAAGATTAGTTCACCCTCAATAACTTCGGGAAACCCGTCGATTATTTTTACAGCAGAAGGTGATTCCTTGGAGCGCTCACCCTCCCTGCAATACCCTTCGAGTTTCAGCGTCTCCCCTTGCCATGGGTAATCTATTTTCCCCGATATTGCAGATGCGGCTACAACGGCAGGCGAGGCGAGATACGCCGAGGCGTTGCGCGATCCCATTCTTCCCTTAAAATTTCTGTTCGTGGCGGATATTCCCACTTCTCCGTCCTCCAGCAATCCGGTGCCCAGACCGATACAGGGACCGCATCCGGGTGGAAGGGGAATTGCGCCGGCGTCGAGCAGCGAATTCCAGTCGCCGCTCTCTTCACTCTCCTGCTGCACTTTGCTCGACGCAGCCGCAATGTAGAACTTCACATGGTCCACGACCTTTTTTCCCTTCACGACAGAAGCTGCTTCGCGAATATCTTCAGTCCTGCTATTTACGCACGACACGAGATACGCCTTATCGATTTTCACGGTATCTTTCCTGAAAGCGGAGACCGGTTTCATCAACTTCACCGAATCGGGTCCTGATACGTACGGTTCAACTGTACTCATATCAAGCATCAACTCTTTTGCGTAAGTTGCTGTCGGGTCAGCAGTTAAGTCGTTAATCTCATTTAGCAATCGATTTATTCTACTATCATTTAACCGCGGATGGGAATTGTTTCCCATAGCTCTTCGTTTTAGCCAATCGATGGTTACTTCATCTACGGAGAACACACCCGCGAGTGCCCCCCATTCGGTCGTCATGTTGGAAATAGTTAATCTCTGGTCAACGGGGAGATGAATTATTCCGTCACCGGTAAACTCCACGGCGTGATTGAGAACTTCATCATTGTTGAAATACCCACACAGTGTAATGATTACATCCTTTCCCGTCACTCCGGGCCGCAATTTTCCTCGCAGCTCGACCCTCGCAACGGGGGGTACCTGCCACCAAGTCCTTCCCGTCGCCCATAATGCGGCTGCATCGGTTCTCACCACAGGGGTTCCGAGACAACCCAAACCTCCGTACATATTCGAATGACTGTCGGAGGCAACCACCATTGTGCCTGGCCAGACATACCCTTCTTCACACATAATCTGATGGCCGATTCCCCTTCCCGCGGGGTAAAAATCTGCCCCCATAGAATGGGCAAACTCTTCGATTGTCTTGTATTTCCGGAGATTTTTTTCGCTTTCATTTTGAATATCGTGATCGAGCGTGATGACCACCTGCCGGGGATCCGCCAGCTTATTCGCCCCGATACTTTGAAACTTCGGGATGACCGCACCGGTATTATCGTGTGTCATAACGTAGGCGGGTCGGACCGAAATGAAATCTCCGCTCCGGACGACTTCCCCTTTACCGATCCCGACCGCGAATTTGCCTGCAATCTTTTCAATATACGTTTGTGCCATTTCTTATGCCTTAAAAGGATCGAAGCTCACGAAATCGGCGTGATGAACAATAATCGATTCGATCGTTCTCTTTCCCAAGTCTCCCTCTTTCGAGTGGGTCGCGATAATATGCTGTACTTCTACCGGGATCCCGAAACGGTCGGCGATCGCCACACCGCTGAAAGGATGCCGGAGTATCGCACCCGCCTGACTGGTCTTCAACTTGCCATCGACGATTTCGTACTCCAAAAGTTTACCGATATCGATCAAGATAGCACCTGCGATTAGCACATCCATGTCGATTTCTATCTCATCGCCGAAGTTATTTTTCATTATCTTTGCTATTTCAACCGAAAGCTGTACTGCTGTCCTTTTGTGGTTCATAAATGTGATTGTGCAATCTTTCAGGAGGAGTGAAAAAGGGATTTTCAATAAGTCATCCGGAGAGAGTACGCTGTTTTCAAGTGCGTACACCCAGCAGTTAACCACCTTTTCTCGTAGCTCCTCGTTTTTAATCCATTCAATCTCCGGCCAGAGTTCGATAACTTTTTGTTTCATGTTTTTGGTTCCATGTCTTATGTTTTATAAATTCTGAATCACCGCATCCGTCATATCAGTGGTGGAGCTCGCTCCGTTCTTAAAGACGTTCGGTCCGCCTTTCAATTTCATCATGTCGTACGTTCTCACTTTCCCCTCTTCCACCACTTTCGCAATGGCATTTCGGATCCGTTTTGCCTTTTCATTCTCTCCGATGTGATCGAGCATCATGCACGCACTTAAGAACATTGCAATCGGATTTACGATTGGCGGTTCCAAATCCTGGTACTTCGGGGCGGAACCGTGGGTCGGTTCGAAAACAGCAACCTCGTCGCCGATGTTCGCACTGCACGCAAATCCCAACCCACCGACAAGTCCGGCAAATGCATCGCTTAT
>PWJF01000108.1 GCA_003560935.1 Ignavibacteriales bacterium | reverse complement strand
CCCGGAGTGTAATCTCTGCTTCCCGCCGTTCATCGGTTTTTACTCTTCCAACCGTCCTGATTGTAGGTTCGAGGTGCCGTGTCAGAACAGTGTCATACGTCATGCCGATAATTTGTTGTTGCGTTGGAGAAATACGAAGTCTTCCCCGCGGTTCATCGTTAATGTCATGTTCATCATGATCTGCATGGACGGGAACCAGGTCCATTCCACAAATGGGGCACGAACCGGCTTCATCTTCCTGGATTTCAGGATGCATCGGGCACGTCCAGTATTCGATTTCAGGATCACCCCGGTGCACATGTTCATCGTGATCATCTTCATCATCGTACCGGACAGGTGTTAAGTCCATGCCGCATAACGGGCAGGGTGTTTGTTCACTTTCTTTAATTTCCGGATGCATGGGGCATGTCCAGTAGGCAATGTCGTCGTCATGATCGTGATCGTCCGAACTGCACCCGGCAATTCCAAACATAAACAAAAACCCTATGAAAAAAATTAAATATTTCATAAACTCACCTCAATTAATTAATTATCTAACTTGAACTATAAACTGTAAACACGAAACTAAAAAATTATTCCCGCCTGCCGCTCGAGTTCTGCCATAGCCGTGTGGAAGTCCGCTACCGCCATATAATATTCCATACGGAACATTTCGAGCATGCGATAGCTGTCGAGCACCATCAGGTATTCGGTTTTACCTGCTTGAAATGCACCGAGCGCCGATTCTGCTGTCTGTTCTGCCTGCGGCAATACTTCTTCGCGATACAGGCGTATAATGTCAAGTTGCGTTTCAAGATCAAGGAGAGCTTGACGTATTTCGGCACGCGCCATCGTTATCATGTTTTCAAGAGCTTTCTCACGGGATTGTCTTTGGTATTGTGATTCACTGACCCGCCGTGTTACCATATTGCTCGACCATGGTGCAAGGGGAATTTGCAGCGTTACCATTGCTCCGAAGCGGTCTTCTGCACCGCCGGGCATTTGCATGTACATTAAATCGAGCATTATATCCGGATAGTACTCGCGGCGGGCTGAACGAATTTCCGCTTTATTCATCTCAATCCCGTAGCGCATCGCCTGTAGATCCGGCCGCCGTGCAATCATCAGCCGCTCTAATTCTTCAAAATCCCTCGGTATTATCTCCGGAGGGAGGGAGACAATCTCTCCAAGCGGTGTTTCGGGTTCGCGGTACAGAAGTTGATTGAACATGACAAGCATTTTATTATAATCGTTCTTTATCGTTCTTTCCTCAGTACGAAGTTTTGCTAAATTGGTCTGTGCGGAAAGTACCGCCGCAAGTCCCGTCATATCGACCTCGTACATCCGCTGCGCCGATTGAACGAAATTTTCCAACAGCGATTGTAGCTCCCGATTTACCTCAAGTTTTTTCTGCATCATCCAGAGTTCATAGTATGTTCTCTTCACTTCGGAGGCTATTTGTACTTCATCATCTCCTCGCTCAAACGTTGCCATATTATATCCGGCTTCTTCCATATCTACACGTGCAGCGATTTTACCTGGAAACGGGATCATCTGTGAAAGCGAGAATACATTCATATTCATATATGAAAGTGCATCCATCGTACCGATAGGAACCGGATTGAACTCATACTTCAGGATGGGAGGCATCCATGATCGCATTTGGTCGATGCGCTGTTCGGCCGACTGTTCACGATACCGTGATGATTCAATGCCGGGATTTCGTTCAAGGGCTTCCCGGATAAGCGATTCAAGCGGCGGCGCCTCTCCCGATCGGGAAATCTGCGCTCCGGATGACTGAACACCTATTAGAATAACTAAAAATAAAGCAAGTGAACGTAACATCATGCCATTCCTCATTATTTAAATTTATATTATAGCCGTGCAGGTTATAATACTGCACTACTTACGGGTTACAATTGTAAATAATTTGATAGTTTCGGTAAGGGGTACGATTACCGGAGAAAAGAAGTGTACTGAATAGACGTACTGATTCCGTGTAGATTAAAAATCGGTAAAACAGGGGTTGTATGGTTGAAATAGTTTGCACTTGGTTTCTCATCGGTTGTGAGAGCCACGATGTCAGAAGCGAGTGCATGCTCGATGAAACTTTGCGCTTTTACCTGATTGATTACATAGGTATCAATCGTTTCCGTTTTTGTGACAACCACATTGCAGCAGGTGGTCTTACCGGTACTTGTGATTGTAACCTTACCGCCAGGATGGTCGTGACCGGCGTGACAGCTCGAGCATACCGGCGCTTCCATTTTCATGCCCATGGAGCAGATATACTCTACCGCTGCGAATCCGACATGAAAGAAGGAAAACAGCAGCAAGAATGAAATTACAAATATCCTATATGTTGTTGATTTACTCATTAATTCGCTGCGCTCATTGATTAAAAAAACAATTGTCAATAAATATAAACAACAATCATGCCAACAGCAAGTTCCCGAAACTCTAAATTTTCGATATAGTGATTTTCAGATTTCCAAAATATAAGAATTATTTGGAAATATGCGTTACACAATTTCCAATATTTTGTATATGTTTTTCTGATTTCGCTTATATTGCATTTTTTCAATCAATTAGCTACTTTAAAATGTTTATATACATATACACGGATATTATCCTATATGAATTATACCCACCTTGATTACGAGGTAAAAGAACGGGTAGCATATATAACTTTAAACCGACCCGGGAAACGTAATGCGTTCAATGCAGGGCTTGTCAAAGAACTGGCGCAGTCATTTACCGCAGCGGAAAAAGCGAATGACGTCCGGGTTATAGTTTTACGTGCAAACGGTAAGGCATTTTGTGCGGGCGCCGACCTTGCCTATATACAGGATTTATCCGGATTTACATTTGAAGAAAATTTGGACGATTCTCAATCCCTGATGCGTCTGTTCCTGCAAATGTATAAATTAAAGAAACCGATCGTCGCCCGGGTACAGGGCCCGGCACTTGCAGGCGGCTGCGGACTGGCAACTGTCTGCGATATCATCGTCGCTTCGGACAATGCAGTATTCGGTTATCCCGAAGCACGGATCGGATTTGTTGCTGCTCTTGTTATGATATTTCTCGTGCGTAGAATAGGAGAGGGAAAAGCACGGGAATTGCTGCTCACCGGTAAGACTATTACCGCCCGTGAAGCACTCACGATGGGTTTGATTAATGACGTTACACGCCCCGAAGAACTTGATACAAAAGTACATGAATACTGTTTGCAATTGTCGAAAGACGTCAGCGGTTCATCGGTCGCTATTACTAAAGAGATCCTTTCAAAAGTACAGGGAATGGATATACAGAATGCTCTGGAATTTGCAGCCCGAATGAATGCAGCAACGAGAATGACCGATGACTGTAAACGCGGGATCAATGCGTTTTTAAATAAAGATACAGTAGAATGGTAATGTGCGGAGAATAGATTCTTGAAAACTGATGAATACTTAAAATCAACGATACGAAGCATCCCCGATTTTCCGAAAAAGGGCATTGTCTTCCGCGACATAACGACATTATTAAAAGACCCGAAGGCGCTCAAGCAAGTCGTAGACCGTTTTTATGACGAATACAAGGACAAAGATATTTCCAAAGTGGTCAGCGTTGAATCACGCGGCTTTATCTTCGGCGCTGCACTCGCTTATAAATTAAATGCCGGGTTTGTACCGATACGGAAGAAGGGAAAACTTCCAGCTGAAACTATCATACAGGAATATGAACTCGAATATGGTACCGATGCGATGGAGATTCATGCCGATGCTGTCCAGCCGGGGGATCGCATTGTCATACTCGACGATCTGCTTGCGACCGGAGGGACTATCGAAGCTGCCTGTAAGTTGGTTGAACGACTGCAGGGGGAGATTGTAGGATTATCATTTCTGATCGAACTTTCTTTTTTAAATGGGCGACAGCGAATCGGCAGGCATCCGATTCAATCATTGATTACGTACGACAGTGAATAAAATTATCTGATCAGCGATAACAATAGATCGAAATAAGGATGTATATTATATGTCAGTCTTCAAGAATTTAATTCCGATTATTGTTGTATTTACATGTGCGGTCATGGGTGAAATCATTGAGCGTGTCGACCCCGAAACGTTTGTATATAATGAACGACTTCGTTACAGGGTTACCTATCTCGGAATTCGAATCGGAACCATCGAAGTCCTTAACAGGCAGAATAAGATCAATCCGCATAGTATCGATGAAACGGTCATTACATTACGCACTCTTTCCGGTATTCCCTTTATGTCGGTTCACACGGAATTCTACAGTAAACGCGGTACAGACGGTTTCTTTATTGAGTCGACTACTTTTGATCGCCAACGCAATACGTGGGCATACTATCATGCGAGCAGGGAAAATAAATCCACCGAAATTATTGTCGATCGCGGATATAAAAACGTGGAGAACGGTGAGATTTATGATGTTGAAATAGATACCTTACATCCCGGACAGCCGGTTCACGATGCTCTCACGTTTATCTCGATATTACGCGATTCGGCACATGCAGGCAGACCGTATGAACTGGACATCCTCATCGATCGCTCAATCGAGAAAATCAGAATCGATTCCTCTGAAGGAAAGGAAAAAATCGATGTCCGTGCATTCGATAATGAAACAGATGCATTTCATATAAACGGCGTAATTGATTTTGAGGCAATACACGGGCTTAGTAGAAAGTACCAGTCATGGATAAGTGCGGATGAATACCGAATACCGTTACATGCCAGGGTGCGTATTGCAATTGGTTCGATAAAAATAGAACTTGAAGAATATGAGCGTGCCAAATAAAATACTTCACGTACCCTTTATCAAGATGTCGGCTGCGGGGAACGACTTTGTCCTCATCGACGAGACGCGGCATGCGGTAAAAATCGCCGGCTATGGTAATCTTGCAAAAAAAGTGTGCGATCGTCACTACGGCATCGGTGCCGACGGACTCCTTATATACAAACATCATGCAATACTGCACTTTGAGATGGATTATTATAATGCCGACGGATCGACAGGCGGAATGTGCGGCAACGGGGCACGCTGTATATCTGCGTACCATTTCGACGTGTATGGAAAAGGAACTAAATCCGTAGACTTTATTGCATTCGGTCACCAATATTCAGCATCAACGGACGGAGATACAATATCTATACGAATGAAGGACCCGACCCATTTATTAAGAAATCTCTCGATTAATATCGTCGGTGATACAATCAATTGTTACTTCATCGATACCGGATCTCCGCATGTGATCGTTTTTATGGACGATCTGGAACAAACATTTCCCGAAATTACATTTGATAATTTCGATATTAAACACATTGGCGGCAGCATTCGACGTCATGAAGCGTTCAAACCCATGGGAACAAATGTAAATTTCGTGAAACCATTGTCCGATACCGCAATCCGCGTACGCACGTATGAACGTGGGGTAGAAGGGGAGACCCTTGCGTGCGGTACGGGTGCAGTTGCATCCGCCGCTGTGACGGCGGTTCGGTTTAATAACCGTCCACCGGTCAGTGTTCATACACGCAGCGGTGAAGTACTCACCGTGGATTTTTCTATCGATGTAACAGATAAAAATATCTATGATGTCACGCTTACCGGAACATGGTTATATCATTACACCGGTTCGGTATTTATTGATAAAAACTCTGCTATAACCGGGGTTATGCATCTCCCGGAAAATATTGCTAAAGGAATTCATTCTTTCACATTACAAAAGGGCGAGTAATGGACACTTATACGTTTATAATCAATCCGATAGCAGGTAAAGGAAGAGGAAAAAAATTGTTACGGACACTGGATCAGTTGATCCATGAGCATTTCCCCGATGCTGAAATTGTTATCACCCAGCGGAGAATGCATGCTTATAAAATTGCATCGGAGCGCAAGAACGATTCATCGAGAACCATTATTGCCGTCGGCGGTGACGGGACTGTGAATGAGGTAGGAAACGGATTAATTGAAGGGAGTGCAAAGATCAGCGTTATTCCCATTGGTTCCGGGAATGATTTTGTCAAAATGTTCAATATTCCTCCCGACATTCACAAAGCTATTGAAAAGATCAAAAATGGTACCGTCAGGGACTCTGATGTCGGCCATGTTGTTATACAGACTACCGACGGGTCCGAAATCAAACGGTATTTTATGAACGGCATCGGAATAGGATTCGATGCTGCAGTTGCAAATCAAACCACTAAATTCAAACACTTGCGGGGAGTGAGTCTCTATGCATTCTCAGTAGCGGTGGTACTATTCAATTATCAGACACCTAACATGCTTATGTCAATGAACGGTGCCTCAATGAATGGCGAGCATTTTTTAATTGCAATCGGTAACGGTAAATGCGCAGGCGGCGGGTTCTATCTGACGCCTGACGCACAAATAGACGACGGGCTGCTCGATGTCTGCTTGGTCGATAATGTTAGCGTCCCGCAGGTCGTTAAAATATTCCCGAGTGTGATGAAAGGTACTCATAAAAAACATTCGCAAGTTCATTTTTACCGTACCGATGCCCTGCGGGTGGAATCGAAGCAAAAAATCATGCTGCATGCGGACGGCGAGGTGCTCGCAACAAATGCCAAAGATATAGAAATCCGTGTTATCCCTAAAGCACTCAAGGTGCTTGCTTGATATACGGGAACATTACCCACCATCATTCTGTTGAAAAATACAACAATTAATTCGCTTCGCTCATTGATTAAAAAACAATTAATTCGCTTCGCTCATTGATTAAAAAACAATTGACAACATTATACTTGGTGCAATTAAATG
>PWJF01000451.1 GCA_003560935.1 Ignavibacteriales bacterium | reverse complement strand
TTTTCTGGCTTCATCAGAATTTTGACTGGTAATTAGCCGTAAATTTTCTATTTGTTCGAAAAAACCGTCTGTATGGTCTGTATGTTGCACCTTCATAGTTCAAAAATACTAAAAGATTTCCGAAGTTTCCACTAATTTAAACATGATCATCAATCATCAGTGGATTTTAACTGAAATCTTCATCTAAGCCTCCCCCACGAAAAAGCCGAAAAAGTAAAAGAGATTCAATCACGCGGATTAATAACCGCAATGGTCGGCGACGGCGTGAACGACGCTCCCGCCCTTGCACAATCGGATGTGGGAATCGCAATCGGTGCCGGTACAGACGTTGCAGTTGCTTCAGCAGATATCGTGCTTGTACGTAACAACCCGCTCGATGTTACTTCGATACTCGGACTTGCACGTGCTACCTACCGCAAGATGGTTCAGAATCTTGGTTGGGCTACAGGGTATAACGTGGTTGCAATTCCCGTTGCAGCTGGTATTTTGTATACGTATGGTATTGTTTTGGTCCCCGCTGTCGGGGCAATGCTGATGTCGTTAAGTACGGTGATTGTGGCTATTAATTCGAGGTTTCTGAAGGTGTGATGGGGCATGGCGCATAGAGCATAGAGCAAAGAGGATGAAAACCAAGATTAATATGTATTGTTAATTGTAGGTTACGCGGTGTTGTGTTTTGCAATAAGTTCGCGAACCTTCGGTACAAGGTCGGTAGGAATTTCCATAATTGTCTTACCGGAATCTTCGAAAGCTGCCTCATCTTCTGCAACAGCTTCTTCTTCAGTCTGCGATTCATAATGGGCGAGAACTTCTTTAACTCGATTCTCGTCCCAACCTAACGGAAACTTACTTTGTTTCATTTCCTTTTTCTCCTAAGACGACGTCTATAAGCAAATAGTGGTTTACCACGTAGATCATATGCCGTAATAACAAAAACACTGTCCGGTTCCGGATCAGGTACGTATATTACTCTCACGTACCGTCCCCCTGAGGTCCGCCCCGTTGCTACTCGAGATTCTTTGCGTCCGGGTCTATCCTCACCAGGCTTCCTCAATATCTCTTCAACTTCCTTTTCAGAAACATTGTGCCGATAGATGTGCGGTATTTGTTCTCAAGCCAAAACCTCTAAGAAAGTCTTTTCCAGTGACTGAGGAACTTCAAGACGATAAAATCGATCCTCTGAATATCCGTAATCCTCACCACTTTCATCGACTACGCGGATATATCCGTGTGATTCCGCATTTTCATTGGAGATAATTCTATACAGTTTACCCATTTCAAGCGATTCCGGATTGAGATGTGTAATTTCCTTTATCCTTCGGAGAGATTTTTGAATGGACGCTATTTTAGCCAGAGCAACGTCACGATCGACCATAAATACTCCCTCGCATAATTTTCTTTTCAATAACGGCTCTCACCCTTTTTAAATCATCATATTCTTTAATCGTGCGCACAAAAAAACGTGAATACGCACGGTGATCACGCTCGAGCAATTTTTTTCCTTTTCTGAGAACCTGCATTCGAATGATTGGGGAAGCACCGTTCAAGACAACAATATCTGTTTCACAGGAAAGTAAGGATGTTAGTTTATCTTGAATCGCAAGGACTCTGTCAATGTCCGGTTCATTACCGTCGTGAAACAATATGGCTATATCTATATCACTTTCCTCGTGTGTTCTTCCACTGGTCTCTGAACCGAATAAATAAACTGCATTTACATCGGTTTCAGTTGAAAAATAAGCAATTATTTTATTCTCTGTTGATTTCATATTTATTAAAATACAACTCTACACTGATAAAAACAAAATATAACACCCCAAAAACTAAATATACCTGAGTGCGGAAAATGAAGATCAAAAAGTTAACACTTTTAAAGCTTTTCAATTAAGCAGGAATTCCCGAAACGTTTTGGCATTGTTAACAGCATGGCCACCGATATCGTTATTAAAATATGCAAACGTGTCCTTCACATCCTGCGCTTTGACGAATGTTGTCCACTCCCGGAGTTGTTCATCGGTATATTTCGAACGATAGGTACCGTTTCGTCCGTGAAAACGGAGATAAAGAAAATCGGCTGTTACCTCTTTTGCACATGGCCAGCGGTCTGAATCCGCAATGCAGAGACATGCATTAGAAGATTGTAAAATATCAAATATTTCATAATCAAACCAGCTTGCGTGACGCATTTCAAATACCTGTCGGATACCTGTATTGTTCAATAGATTGAAAAATTGTTCAAGTGCTTGAATATTCTTTTTCAATGACGGCGGAAATTGCCAGAGAACAGCACCAAGTTTTTCTTTGAGTAATTTCACTGTGGAGATGAACAGTTCTACCGGTCCCTTACAATCCTGCATTTTTTTTATATGAGTAATAAAACGACTCCCCTTAACGATGAAGAGAAAATTACCGGGCGTTCTCTGATACCACCCTTTAAACGTTTCCTCCTTTGGCAGCCGGTAAAACGTAACGTTCAGTTCAACGGTATTGAAATGTTCACAATAATACTCAAGCCATTTCCGCTGTGATAAACCGTGTGGATAAAACAGGCCGTCCGACCAGTGTTTGTAATTCCATCCGCTCGTTCCGATGTAATACATTTCTTACTTCCGTTGATAAGTACCCATTAATTCTGTATGCTGAATGATGTGCCCCTCAATTTCTTTCAGTAATTCTTTCTTCGTTGCTCCTTCTTTTAAGGTAACATCCTTATCGAGAGCATACAATTTAAAATAATAACGATGCGGTTTTCCGGGAGGTGGACACGGGCCACCGTAGCCTCTTCGTCTGAAGTCGTTGATCCCTTCTGCCGCTTTACCTCCGAATCCTCTCTTTTCAGGAATTTCTGTTATTGCGGGAGGAATATTATACGCGACCCAATGAACCCACGTTCCGGCCGGCGCGTCGGGATCATCACAAATCAACGCAAGACTTTTTGTATTTTCAGAGATACCACCCCACTGAAGCGGCGGAGAAATATCTTCACCCCGGCATGTGTATTTGGATGGAATGGCTGCCCCGTTTCTAAAAGCGGGACTGGATAGTGTTAAACTCATACTAATCTCCTTATGTTAAATGATTTTATGTTCATTTACATGATAAGCTAACCTCTATAACCTACCTAACAACTTCTTCAACGCCACCTGCAGCTTCGTCAACGGCGTGACCTTTCCACCTTCAACCCGGATCCTCATTTCAACATAAAACCTGGACAACGAGGCAAATGTATATTTAAACAACTCATCTTTGATCCGGTTATAAAGCTGTTTTTTAATGAGGACAAACTGCGAGAGCAATTTATTTCTCTCATGAATCTGAAAGGCAATGAAACCATACTCGATATAGGATGCGGTACCGGGACATTGTCAATAATGTTAAAGAAAAAATATCCCGGTCTTTTGATAATCGGTATCGACGGAGATAATGATATGATAACTCGTGCCCGAAAGAAAGCCGAAATAAATGGGGTTGATATCACTTTTATGCACACATTTGCACAACAGCTCCCATTTGAAATTGGAACTTTTGATACGGTCTTTTCGAGTCTGGTATTTCATCACCTCCCCACCGATGTCAAACGTGCTGCTCTTGCCGAAATTCACCGTGTGCTAATCCCCAATGGACGATTGTTTATTGTCGATTGGGGACAGCCTACAAGTCGTACTGAGCGATTACGCTTTTACTTAATTCAATTGTTGGATGGTTTTAAGACGACTTCTGACACTGTCTCAGGTAAAATGCGAGAGTTCATCGAGAATGAATTCGGTACAGTTGACGAGATTAAGAGAGTGAAGACGATTTTTGGTGTATTATCGGTTTATACAACATCATTCAATCAATCTTAATTTTTGCATCTCCTACTGTCAATCGGGTATAATGTAGCGGCAATTACCGTTGCGGCCTGTGTGTTGTATATATACGGAATCTTGCTGGTACCGGCAGTCGGTGCTATGCTTATGTCATTGAGCACGGTGATCGTTGCGATACCTGCGGCGGATGACCAAAAAACGGTGCGAGGTTTTTGAAGGTGTGAAATCCTACCGGCTATTTTGTTCCTACACCCGGATTATCACTATGCGCTCTTATGAACTCAACCAAATCGGCCATTTCTCCAATCTCGAACCTTGGCCAGGGTATACCCCGTGCCGTCATTGCCGGCTCCATTTTTTTTGCGTGATTCCACATTACGGTAATAACCTCGATGGGGGAGCCGACTTGTGTGGAGCGGCTCAAGTCGGGACCTATCGATGGCTCTCCCGGTGTGATTGAATGACACTGGATGCAATGTTTTTCGGAGAAGAGTTTTTTACCGCGTTCGCCATCTCCGGGTTGGTCAAAGTAGTTGATGAAATAGAGATAGGCAATGATATCTGCCATTTCGTTCCCCTCGAATCTGACCGGCTGCACTTTGAACTCGCGCATTTTATCCTGCATCGCTACACCGTGATCCCACATGAAAGCAGCCACCTCGGTGACGCTGCGCACCAGTTCCGTTCGACGATGTCCGAGGTCGGGAATCCCGGGGGTGCCGCCTTCCCCGCGGATCGCATGGCATGTAACACAGCCTTTTTGTTCGAACAACGCGCGGCCTTGATTCGGGCTGCCGGGCTCTACATACACCGGTTCGGCGTCGGCAGGGACGGCGGCACGTTGCAAATAGGCAATGAGATCTGCCATCTCGTCCCCTTCGAATGTGGGCAGAGGCAGACCCAGTCTGACAAATTCTTGTGCCATAGCGGGTTCATGGTTCCACATCGCTTGAGCGATTTGAATCGGCGAAAGTTTGCTGTAACCATGCAGGTTAGGACCAATTTCCGCAGGATCGGCGTCGGGACTGAGGGAGTGGCAAAGTCCGCAGTTTTTAGATTGAAACACTTGTTTACCGCGCTCGGGATCTCCGGGTTTGCCGAGTTGTTTCAAATAATACTGGTATGCACTGAGGAAAGCAGTGAGGTTTGCCATTTCATGGGCTGTCAAACTCGGTGGTGAAATGCGTAGATCCGCCATATACAGCTGCATAACCGGGGCATGGTTCCACATTGCTCCAGCAAGGTCCAGAAGACTCCCTTTGAGATGAACTCTTGCCAGGTTTGGACCGATCTTGCTGTCATCGCTGTCAATGGAATGACACTGGACGCAGCCTTTTTGCTGAAAGAGCCGTGCCCCCGCCATCGGGTCCTCAGGCAACGGCGGAAGATCCTGAAGAATTGTCCACGCACCAAAGACGACGAGCGTCACACCGCAGAACACTGGAAGTAAGAGTTTTTTCATGATGACCCCTCCTCTTTGATTTCCCCAGGTAGATATGTTTTAATTCGCTCGACTGTTTCGGACACACCGATCTCGCGCCCTTCGCGGATTTCCCAGATAGAGACGATCGGGAACAGTTTCGTGAATAGCATATAGAGAAGAATGAACGCGGCAAAAAAGCCTGCCATCATTGACCATTCGACCCAGGTTGGATTATACTGAGCAAGTTCCACGGGCAACCGAGGGTTGGAGAGCGACGGCACTACAATGGTGAATCGCTCCAACCACATACCAATGTTGACGGAAATAGAAGCAACAAGCGTACCCGTGATTGTACGCGTTTGTTTCCGGCAAAGGATGGCGAAAGGGATGATGAAACAGGTAATGAACATTGTCCAAAAATATGGTGCATATTCTCCGGTTACTTTCGCCCAAAATATCGGCAGCTCATATGGTTTTTGTCCATACCAGATTGTTAGATACTCGGCAAACGTGAAGTAGAGCCACAACAAGGACATAACCAGCAATAGGAGACCGAGGTTATTGAAATGGATCGGGCGAAGGTATTCTTCCAGGTGATAAACCTTGCGCAAGATGACCATAGCGGTGATCAGAGCCGCAATACCGGAGAAAATCGCCCCCACGACAAAATACGGACCGAAGATTGTCGAGTGCCACATCGGTGTGATAGTCATTGCAAATACCCACGACACAACTGTGTGCACGCTGACGGCGATGGGAATTACCAGAATCGCCATTATGGCAATAGCCCTTTCCAGCCGGCGCCGTTGATTATCCGTACTCGTGAAGCCCAACGCAAGTGGGCGGTAAATCCTTTTTCGCCATCCATTCGTTACATCACGTAAAATGGCAAGATCCGGAATCATTGGAATATAAAGATAGATAAGACTGGCGGTCAGATACACGCTAATTGCCGTCACATCCCATAGCAACGGTGAAGCGAAATTCCCGTGCTGAATCACATATAATGCCCGTTCGGGTCGTCCCAAATCCAACAGCACGTTACCGACACCGAAAAACAGCACCAGCACTGTAATTACTTCAGCCATCCGTGTGATCGGTCTCCGCCATTCGGCATTGGTCAATCGAAGAATCGCTGAAATCAAGGTGCCTGCGTGGCTGACACCGATGAAAAATACGAAGTTAGTAATGTAAATCCCCCAATACACCGGCCGGTTCAGTCCGGTTACTCCCAGTCCGTGACGCAGTTGCCAGATGTATGCGTACAACGCCCATAAACAGACCGCCAATAACAGGCCGGCGACAATGTAATATCCCCGACCCGTTTTAAAGATCGGTTGAATAATCGGACGGTCTTGTTTCAGAGCCTTCTGACTATCAAGTTGCATAACCTACACACCTCCCTTCAAGTATGTCACCTTTGGATGTGTGCCTAATCCTTCCAACACATGCTCGACACGCGGACTTTCATTCCATCGGGAGACCTCGCTGTGGGGATTATCAAGATCACCGAACACCATCGCGTTGGCGGGACAGGTGTCCACGCAGGCGGGTTGATAATCCTCCTCGCGCAG
>PWJF01000463.1 GCA_003560935.1 Ignavibacteriales bacterium | reverse complement strand
CTATGAAGAATATGGATCCCGCAGCGGTCCTGCGATACTCGGCATTTGTGAGTAACATACTATTTTTAGTCCTGGCATTCATCGTTGTGAATCTCCTCGAGATGTCAAACAACATATTCTGGGCAATACTTTCCGGCGCTCTTGCCGGTACGTTCATCGGCCTTTCCACCGAGTATTGTACGGCCGGTAAACCGATTCGAACTATCGCAAATGCCAGTAAAACCGGTGTTGCAACCAACATAATTACCGGTTTTGCAATCGGTTTGGAGAGTGTTATCATTCCGATGCTCCTCATCTGTGGCGCGATTTTCATTGCCTACGAGGTTGCATTCCTCTACGGTATCGCCATTGCAGCGGTAGGTATGCTTGCAACAGTCGGCATTACCATGTCGGTTGATGCATACGGTCCGGTCGCAGATAATGCAGGCGGTATTTCCGAAATGGCGGAACTCGGTCCTGAGGTTCGCTCTATTACCGACCGCCTGGATGCACTCGGAAACACAACCGCTGCCATCGGAAAAGGTTTTGCTATCGGATCGGCGGCATTAACGGCGCTTGCATTGTATGCCGCCTATACAACCGCATTGGGAACCGGCGGTCCCGAATTGGTGATTAATCTTATATCGCCGACGGTGGTTATTGGTTTGTTTATCGGTGGAATCATTCCGTTTGCCGTAGCGTCTATGACAATGACATCCGTCGGAAAAGCTGCATTTAAAATGATAGAAGAAGTCCGCCGGCAATTCAGGGAAATTTCGGGACTGATGGAAGGAAAAGCAAAACCAGATACTGCACGATGTGTTGATATCAGCGCTGCTGCAGCATTAAAAGAAATGGTATTACCCGGTTTGGTCGCCGTCCTTGCACCGGTCATCATCGGATTCACGCTCGGACCTGAAGCACTAGGCGGTATGCTCGGCGGGGCTACTTTGACCGGTGTCTTGCTTGCACTCTTAATGGCAAATTCAGGAGGTGCATGGGACAATGCGAAGAAATATATAGAAGCAGGTAACCTCGGTGGAAAAGGTTCCGATGTTCATAAAGCTGCAGTTGTCGGAGATACCGTCGGCGATCCGTTCAAGGATACATCGGGTCCGTCCATGAATATTTTAATTAAACTAATGGCTGTCGTCTCTCTGGTAATTGCACCATTACTGTAAAATTTTTAATAATAACTATACACAATGGAGGTGATAGAATAGCTGTGGATCGTAAAATAAAAACGTATGAAACAACCGTGATCATCAATCCGACCCTTGAGGAACATCAGATTGAGAATATCGTTAAAAGTGTGGAGGAGATGATCACTAAGAGCGGCGGCTCCGTTAAATCGGTTGAGCGTTGGGGGAGAAAACGTCTCTCCTATCCGATCAATAAACGAAATAACGGATATTATGCTCATATGGAGTTCGAGGCAGACGGCAGCATGATTGTTGACCTCGAACGAAATTTTGAGTATGATGAAAACATAATGCGGTATCTGACAATCCGTCTCGATCAGAAAATGATCGATGCAAAGGAGCAGCAAAAATTGAAACCGCGTGAACCCGAAGAGCAAGATGAAATTGAAGATATCAAAATTCTTGAACCGGATGATGATGACGAGGAACCATTATCACCGGATTTTAAACCCGAAAAACCCTGAGGGAACATACATTTTAAAGTCAGCGCCTGATCCCGACCCGTAAATCAAACAACAATAAAATAAAGGGAGGTACGACATGGCTGACTTCAAAATGCCCGAGATCAACAATGTAATTCTTGCGGGTAATCTGACTCGCGATCCCGTATATCGGACGACACAAAGCGGCTACGCAATCGTAAACTTTACGGTCGCATCCAACAGACGATACCGGGACAGAAACGACGAATTACAGGAGGATGTTTCTTTTGTCGGTGTTATCGCCCGCAATAAGCTCGCCGAGAGCTGTAATAATCGGCTGAAAAAAGGAAGTGCAGTATTGATAGAAGGTGAACTGCAAAGTCGGAACTGGAAAACCGACGAGGGTAAAACGTACCGCGTAGTTGAAATTAAGGCGCGACGCATTCAGTTCCTTAACAGACCGGGCGCGCAACAACAAAACATTGCCGGTAAAGAGACATCTATAAAAGATGAACACAGCGGTAAACCGGAACAAACAACCGGAGAAGAATCACCGTCGCCTTCCAACGAACCACAGAAACCGGATTCGTTTGAGGATGATCAATATAAAAAAATTATTTCAAGCGAAGAGTCTGAGCAGATACGGCGCGATTCTTCGAATTCATAAACAAAACCACATTCATCAAAGGTAATATATATCATGAGGGTACAACATCAACGAAGACGTCCGCAGCAGGCGCAGCAGACCATCAAGCGCCGGAGATCGTGTAGATTCTGCGATAATAAAGAGATCTACATTGACTACAAGGACGAAAAAAAATTGCAACGATTCATAACCGAAGAAGGCAAGATTATTCCAAAGCGCGTCACGGGAACGTGTGCAAAACACCAACGCGAACTTGTCGCGGCTATCAAACGCGCACGGCATCTTGCACTTCTGCCGTTTATGTCCGATGCAATTCGATAATCATAAAATATATTTCAATGGAGTGAAAACCACATGAAAGTAATTTTACGTGAAAACCTCGACAACCTCGGCGAGATCGGCGATGTGGTTGAGGTAAAAGACGGGTATGCGCGCAACTTCCTGCTCCCGAGGAAACTTGCATTCGAAGCGAGTACAAAGAACCTCAACCAGCTTGAAGCTCAAAAACAACAGCTCGAACGGAAAATTGAGAAAGAAAAAATCAATGCCGAGAAGCAGCGCGAAGAACTTGAAAAAGTCTCACTTACTATTCAGATGAAAGTGGGTGAAGACGGAAAATTGTTCGGCTCGGTAACTACACAGATGATTGCAGACACTCTCAAGGAAAAGGGATTCGATATCGACCGTAAGACGATCACCATTCCCGAACCGATTAAAGCGCTCGGCATTTATACGGTTGAGATAAAACTTCATAAAGAAACCGAAGCAAAAGTCAAGGTATGGACCGTTCGGGAATAGTTTCGAACTTTTAGCCCGGACTGATTGTTTTACCAATAAGATAAACCGATTCTGTATCATAATTTATATTGACTACGAATGGAAACCAATAAAGCAAATCAACACAAAAAAACCGAGACAATTGAAGAAGTTGTCATCCACTTCGCCGGAGATTCAGGTGATGGTATGCAACTTACCGGTAGTCAGTTCACAACATCATCGGCAATAGCAGGCAACGACCTTAATACGTTTCCCGACTTCCCTGCCGAGATTCGAGCACCTGCCGGTACAACCTACGGCGTAAGTGGTTTTCAGATACATTTCGGCAGCCGTAAAATTCATACGCCGGGCGATATCAGCGATGTCCTCGTCGCGATGAATCCCGCCGCTTTACGTGTGAACCTGAAACATCTCCGCGACGGTGGAACGATAATAGTTAATAACCAGGGCTTCACACCCAAAAACTTAAAACTTGCCGGATATGATAAGAACCCGCTCGATGATGGATCATTGAGTAATTATCAAATACACAAAGTAGATATCAGCAAACTAACCGCAAACGCACTCGAGGATCTCAATCTCGGCTCGAAAGTGGTCGACCGCTGTAAGAACTTCTTTGCCTTAGGATTAATGTACTGGATGTATAATCGTCCCGTTGAGCCGACACTGAGTTGGATCAAAGATAAATTTAAAAATAAACCTGAACTCATCGAGGCGAATACCCGGGCGCTCAAAGCGGGCTTGCATTATGGCGATATCACTGAAATATTCACGACACGTTATGAAGTCCGGCCGGCGAAATTAAAGCCGGGAACCTATCGCAATATCACCGGTAATGCGGCGCTTGCACTCGGTCTTGTAGCCGCGGCACAAAAATCAGGACTTGAAATGTATCTCGGTGCATATCCAATCACGCCGGCAAGCGATGTATTACACGAGCTTTCCCGACATAAAAATTTCAAGGTTAAAACATTTCAGGCTGAAGACGAAATAGCCGCTATTTCCGCAGCCATCGGAGCGGCGTATGGAGGCGCACTCGGTGTAACCGCAACCAGCGGTCCGGGTATGGCGCTTAAAATGGAAGCGATCGGATTAGCAGTTATGTTGGAATTGCCGCTTGTAATAGCAGATATTCAGCGCGGCGGGCCCAGCACCGGATTACCGACAAAAACCGAGCAAGCGGATCTCTTTCAGGCAATGTTCGGGCGAAATTCCGAAGCGCCGCTGTGTGTGCTCGCGGCTGCAACGCCAAGCGATTGTTTTACTATGGCTTATGAAGCAGTCCGGGTTGCGATCAAGTATATGACGCCGGTTATATTGCTCTCCGACGGTTACATTGCTAACGGTTCAGAACCCTGGAATATACCCAAAGCCAGCGATCTTGAAAAGCTCGATGTTACATTTCACACCGATCAGGAAAACTTTCTGCCTTACTCGCGCGACAAAAAAACTCTCGCACGACCGTGGGCAATTCCCGGAACATCCGGATTGGAACACCGCGTTGGAGGACTGGAAAAACAGGATAAGACCGGTAATATAAACTACGAGCCCGAGAATCATCAGATAATGGTAAATTATCGGGCAGAGAAAATCGAGCGAATCGCAAACGATATCCCGGATGCTGCCGTCGACGGCGATAAAGAAGGCGATCTTCTCATTGTCGGTTGGGGAAGTACACATGGTGCTATTACATCCGCAGTAGAACGGTCACGTACAAAAGGTAAATCGGTATCGCACGTACATTTGCGATATCTCAATCCGTTTCCGAAGAATCTCGGCGAGATACTGTATAACTTTAAAAAGATTCTCGTTCCGGAATTGAACAAAGGCCAGCTTTCTTCATTACTCAGATCGAAATATCTTGTTCCAGCAGTCGGATATAATAAAGTGCAGGGACTTCCGTTTAAAACAGCTGAACTCGAAAACAAAATTGATGAATTATTACGAGGATGACCATGGCTGACACAGCAGTACAAGAACCGAAAAAATATACCGCAAAGGATTTTCAATCCGATCAGGACGTTAGATGGTGCCCGGGTTGCGGCGATTACTCGATCCTCGCACAGACACAGCGTGTCTTCCCCGACATCGGCGTCGAGAAAAAGGACATAGTCTGGGTTTCGGGTATCGGCTGCTCATCGCGATTCCCCTACTATATGGAGACATTTGGTTTGCACGGCATCCACGGGCGTGCACCAATCATCGCGAGCGGCTTGAAAATGGCGCGTCCCGATCTTTCCGTCTGGGTTGCAACCGGTGACGGCGACCTGCTCAGTATCGGTGGTAATCATTTTATCCATGCATGCAGAAGAAACATCGATATTAAAGTCCTTCTCTTCAATAACCAGATATATGGTTTAACAAAGGGACAATACTCTCCCACTTCGGAGTTCGGAAAAATCACAAAGTCGACTCCCTGGGGCTCGATTGATCATCCTTTTAATCCTGTTGCACTCGCACTCGGTGCCGAATGTACGTTCGTAGCGAGATCATTGGATCGCGATCCGAAGCACTTGCAGACAATAATACGAGCTGCGGCCGAACATACCGGAACGGCATTTATAGAAATATATCAGAATTGCAACGTGTTTAACGACGGTGCGTTCTTCCATCTGACTGAGAAAGGGCAAAAAGAAGAAAACGTTGTCGTGCTTGAACACAATAAACCGTTAATTTTCGGTGCAAATAATGATAAAGGCATCCGGCTTGACGGCTTCACCCCGAAAATCGTCAGCATTGAGAACAGTGAATTTTCAAAAGATGATCTGCTTGTCCATGATGAGAATAAAAATGACGATGTGCTTGCATTTATATTATCACGCATGACGTATGATCCGGATTTGCCGACACCGGTCGGTATATTCCGGAAAACATACAAACCGACGTACGACACCGAAATGCAAAAACAGATAAATAAAGCCATCGAGAAACGAGGCGAAGGTGACCTGGACAAGCTCTTCAATGAAGGAGAAACCTGGGTCGTCGAATAACATTTATCGATGCTTATACAATGAACATCATTCCACAACTGCTTCCTCGTCACGGGAAGCAGTTTCTTTATTCAGATAACCGGGAGAGGATATAATGAATGTCGGTACATTTCTACCGTTATTCTCTAAATACACATCGTATATTTTAACGACGCATATTAATCCCGACGGTGACGGTTTAGGATCACAGCTTGCGCTTCGTGAGTATCTTGTATCTATCGGGAAAACGGTTCGATGCATCAATCAGAGCTCTACTCCCCGACATTATCAATTTCTCGACCCGGGTGATAAGATGATCGAAATATTCAACCCGAATGATCACAATAGTATTATTACCGAAGCCGATTGCATTGTGGTCCTCGACACAAATGTTCCTTCACGCCTCGGGGATATGGAAAACGCCGTGCGCAACCCCCGTGCGGTGAAAATCGTCATCGATCACCATCTCGATAAAGATGAGTTTGCTAATCATTATATAGTCGATGAAGATGCGGCAGCTACTGGCGAAATCGTATTCAAACTGCTTAATGAGGCAATGAAGAATACACTAACCGACAGCATTGCCGCTGCACTATATACCGCGATCATGACAGACACCGGGTCGTACCGGTTCCCGAAAACAAACCGCAACACCCATCTCATGACTGCAGAATTGCTGAAGTACAATGTCGATCCTTCTATGATTTACCGGGAAGTGTACGAGCGCGGGCCGGTTAACCGGATGATGCTTCTGGGGAAAACACTCTCAACATTACAACTTCATCACAACGATAGAGTAGCTGTTTTGACAGAAGCATCATCCGG
>PWJF01000343.1 GCA_003560935.1 Ignavibacteriales bacterium | reverse complement strand
GGCGCCCGTTTGGCGATAATTGCATTTTTAAATCCGGCTTTTTCAAATGCACCCTGCCATTCTTCGATCCCCCGTTCCACCCACGTTACCCATTGTTCGGGCGTCGCGGGATCGACGTAAAACGCAATCGGTTTTACCGGCCCGGATATATCGGCGTCCGGATCTTTCTTTTCAAGCCGCCAGCGGGTTATGTAGCGGCGTTCCTCAGCCCGCTGCACATCCAACCCGAAATCGACCTGACGTATAGAGAAGAAGCCTACACGCTCATCATGAAGCCGCGGCATCATCGGTTTATCGGGAAGCCGTATCATACTGTGGTGATACATTGCCGAGATGGTTCTAAGATTCTGAGCATCGCCGGGAACATTTTCGACATCCATGGTCAATACGGCACGCACTTCAATATTATCGGGAAAAGCGAGAACACGATCGACGAAACTCCGTTCCGGATCGACACGACGCGCACGGAATCGCTGCCGTACTGCAAACTCGGGCACATCGGTGGTGTAGAGTCGCGTAACTTCAATAACTACATTTGTTGAGTCTTTGTTCATCGCTTCTATATTAAACGATGCGATGATCGGCTCAAAGCTTGCTGCACGTACCGCCTGATAAATTGCGCGGCTCGTATCCGCTGTTATCTCATGGGTGACACGGCGCAACAATATCCGGTTATCCCGCCTTTCCCACCGCACGACCTGGTTGTTGATGCGTTGTCCGCTCCATCCCGTTCCGGTCTGTGCCTGTGCGAGGCGGGTAACGATCAACAACTCGTTGTCGAGTTCTTCTTCCGGTATCTCATAATACAATTTATCTTTGATCCGGTGTGTTATAAACAAACCGGTATCACTTACTGCATCGGCTGTAATCACTTTATTATAAGGTTTGAGATCGTTGCGTGCCTCGGGTACTCGCTGCGGCTCTCCGACTTCAACCGTTGCTTTTATTTCATTGTCGTCAATCATCGGTACCTCTGCCGGTCGAAATATCGCACACCCCGACAATAGTATCGACACCATTACTACGAGCATATATTTATATTGCATTATACATTACCTCCGCATTAATTCGCTTCGCTCATTGATTAAAAAACAGTTGTCGATATAATAAAAAGCGAATAGCCGGCGGCTATTCGCTTTTACATTAATTCGCTCCGCTCATTGATTAAAAAACAGTTGTTAACTTACTACAATTAGACGAAAAAATAACAATAAAGTTTCCCGGTATCACGACTTTAACAACGAACGCAAAACGAATTGCAAGATTCCACCATGTTTGTAATAATCAAGTTCATTCAATGTATCTATACGTACAATCACCGTGAACTCTTTTGATTTCCCATCATCGCTTGTTGCCGTAACGGCGAGCTCTTTGCCGGTTTCCAAACCATCGGCGATGCCGTTGACCGAGAAAACCTCGTGTCCGGTCAACCCGAGCGATTCTCTGTTATCGCCATCTTTAAATTGTAACGGCAGCACACCCATACCGATCAGGTTGCTGCGGTGAATACGCTCATAGCTTTCGGCTATAACGGCGCGGATGCCGAGTAAGCGTGTTCCTTTTGCCGCCCAGTCGCGCGATGATCCCGAGCCGTACTCCTTACCTGCAAGCACGACAAGCGGCGTATTATTTTCTGCATATTTCATTGCCGCATCATAGATGGTCGTCTGCTCTTGTTCCGGAAGTTTGGTCGTCCATCCGCCTTCGGTTCCGGGAGCAAGCTGGTTCCGCAGACGGATATTTCCGAATGTTCCTCTGATCATAACCTCATGATTCCCGCGGCGCGATCCGAATGAATTAAAATCCTTCGGCTCGACACCCTCAGAGATCAGGTATTGTCCCGCCGGACTATCAACCGGTATTGCACCTGCAGGGGAAATATGATCGGTCGTAACACTGTCGCCGAGCATTGCGAGAACACGTGCGTCTTTTATATCGGTAAGCGGTTCAGGTTCTTCGGGCATATCTTCGAAGAACGGCGCCTCCCGCACATAGGTAGAATCGGCCTCCCACTCAAACAGGTTGCCTTCCGGTGTCGGCAGTGACTTCCATGTCTCATCACCCTCAAACACATCCGCATATTGCTTACGAAACATATCCGACTTTACACACATGTTAATGGTATCTTTAACTTCCTGCGACGTCGGCCAAATATCCTTGAGATAAACCGGTTCGCCGTTTCGATCACGGCCGAGCGGTTCGCGCTTAAGATCGATATCCATTCTGCCGGCGAGCGCATATGCAACGACAAGCGGCGGCGATGCGAGATAGTTTGCACGCACAAGCGGGTTAATGCGCCCCTCAAAGTTTCTGTTGCCGGAAAGAACGGATGCGACAACAAGGTCGCCTTCTTTCACGGCATTTGCGATCGGTTCGGGAAGCGGTCCGCTGTTGCCGATACATGTAGTACACCCGTAGCCGACAAGATGATAGCCAAGTGCTTCGAGATACGGGGTGAGCCCCGATTCTTGTAAATAATCGGTCACGACTTTTGATCCCGGTGCGAGACTCGTTTTCACCCACGGTTTTGTATCAAGCCCGCGCTGCACCGCATTCTTTGCGAGTAAACCGGCGGCAAGCATTACCGAGGGATTAGACGTGTTGGTACAACTTGTTATCGCGGCAATTACAACTGAACCGTGGCCGAGGTTATAATGTACACAGTTCTCGCTTATGGTTACCGTACGGGAAATGGGACCTAACTTCTCAGGATTGATGATTTCCTCTGCCGGTCTTTCTGCATTGCCTCCTTCTTCGATCCAGTTATCTATTGTATTTTTCTCTATATCGTTTGTTTCCGATTCGAGCATATTGACGAGCGCTCTCCGGAACGAATGTTTTGATTTCGAAAGCGGGACGCGATCCTGCGGCCGCTTGGGACCGGCAAGACTCGGTTCGACATCGGCAAGATTCAGGGTGACGAGTTCGGAGAATTCCGGTTCGGGGCTGTCGGCTGTATGGAACAGTCCTTGTTCTTTACAATATGCCTCGACACGTTTGATGACCTGCTCGTCGCGTCCGGTGAATTCAAGATATTTCAATGTTTCTTTGTCCACCGGGAAGAAACCGATCGTGGCTCCGTATTCCGGCGACATGTTTCCTATAGTTGCACGGTCGGCAACGCTGAGTTTGGATAAACCGGTACCGTAGAACTCAACGAATTTTCCAACGACACCTTTTTTCCTAAGTATCTCGGTCACCGTCAGCACAAGATCGGTTGCCGTCGCACCTTCTTTTAGCTCTCCTTCGAGTTTGAAGCCGACTACTTCGGGAATAAGCATTGAAACAGGTTGACCGAGCATTGCCGCCTCCGCTTCTATACCGCCGACACCCCAGCCGACGACACCGAGTCCGTTTACCATCGGAGTATGCGAATCGGTACCCACAAGCGTATCGGGATATGCGTACCACCCGTCTTTTTCCTCTTTACTGAAAACGACCTGCGCAAGATATTCAAGATTCACCTGATGGACGATACCGGTTCCGGGTGGAACAACACGAAAGTTATGAAACGCCCGCTGTCCCCAACGAAGAAAGTTATAACGTTCTTTGTTTCGTTCTACTTCGATCCGGGTGTTCAATAAAAATGCATTCGACGAGGCAAACTTGTCAACCTGTACCGAGTGATCGATGACAAGATCGACCGGCTGCTGCGGATTTATAACCGAGGGATCTTTCTTCATCCGGGCAACCGCTTCGCGCATCGATGCCAAATCGACGACACACGGCACGCCGGTAAAATCCTGAAGCAGTACCCGCGCCGGCATGTATGCGATTTCCTTATCGGGTTTCGCTTTCGGATCCCAGTTGATAACCGCTTCGATATCTTCCTGTTTAACCCGCACGCCGTCTTCCTGACGAACAAGGTTTTCAAGCAGGATCTTCAGCGACGTCGGCAGGCGCGATATATCACCGAGACCGAGCTTATCGAGTTTTTTAAATGAAAATATCGTGTATTCTTTTTTGCCTACTTTTAACTTCGTTTTGGTTTCGTTACGGACTTTAGGATTTTTTGACATTGTGATCTCCATTTCATTCAACTATGATAGATAAAAACTCAAAACACGAAACTGTAAACCACTCTCACACCCTCTCCTTCAGCTTCTCACTCCTTTCAACCAACTGCAATTGCTCTATCATCTCATCAATCTGACCGTTCATGAACTCGGGCAAATTATGCATCGTATGCCCGATCCTGTGATCGGTCACGCGGTTTTGCGGGTAGTTGTAGGTGCGGATCTTATCGCTCCGGTCGCCGCGTTTTACCATTGCTTTGCGTTGCACTGATGCTTCCTGATCTTGTTCAGCCTGCTTTAAATCGTACAGTTTTGTCCGCAGGAACATCATCGCTTTGAGACGGTTCTGATGCTGCGACCGCTCATCCTGACACTGCACGACAATATCGGTCGGGATGTGTGTAATGCGAATAGCGGTCTCGACTTTATTTACGTTCTGTCCTCCCGCACCGCCTGAGCGGAATACATCGACCCGGATGTCTTTCGGGTCAATTTCGATTTCCACCTCCTCGGCTTCGGGCATGACGACGACCGTCGCGGCGGAAGTATGGATACGTCCGCTGGCTTCCGTTTCCGGAACGCGCTGCACGCGATGTACCCCGCTTTCATATTTCAGAATACCGTAAACATCTTTTCCTTTAATGGAAAGAATAACCTCTTTGAATCCGCCTTTACCGGTGGGACTCTCATCAACGAGTTCTACTTTCCATCCTTTGCGCTCTGCGTAACGCGTATACATACGGAAGAGATCGGCGGCAAACAATGCGGCTTCCTCACCGCCCGTACCCGCCCGTATCTCGAGTATCACATTTTTCGAATCGTCGGGATCTCTCGGCATGAGCAGCAGCTTCAGTTCTTCCTCGAGATCATTCTTTTGTTTTGTTAAGCTTTCGAGTTCCTCTTCCGCAAGCGCGATCATCTCTTTATCGGCCTCCTTATCCAGAAGCTCTTTATTCATCTTAATATCGTTCTCAACACGGAGGTATTTTTTATACACATCGACGACCCCCTGTAAATCGCTGTGCTCTTTCGTCAATTCTCTGTATCTCGCCTGATCGCTCACGATGTCGGGCGAGCTGAGCAGTTCGGTCAATTCATCGAACCGGTGTTGTATTTGTTTTAATCGTTCGAACATGATTACTCCCGATCCCATCGGGATCAATGATTTGAGAAACAATTATGCAACTGCCTCTGCCGGTATTGTCTCTTCGATCTTTTCAGAATCTTTATTTACGGCAGCACGCAATGCCATCAGCGCTACTTCGATCTGACTATCGTCCGGTTCGCGCGTCGTGATTCGCTGCAGCCAGAGTCCCGGAGCAGCGAGCACCCTTCCGGTTGCCGAGCCGCTGTGGCGTGCGGTGAGTTTTAAACCTTCATACGATACACCGGCTACCAGAGGTATCAACGGAATATGTGTTGCAATGCGAATAAAAAACGTTATCTCACCTAAAGCAAGAATAAGCAGCCAGTCGAGCATTGCAAAACAGAGGATCGCGATCAATGCAACCTGCAGCACAAAACTGGTGCCGCATCGCGGATGAAACCGGCTCTGCGTCCGGCTATTTTCAATAGTGAGGTCAAGTCCTTTTTCAAATGCGAAGACTGCTTTATGCTCGGCGCCGTGATATTGAAATAACCGCTGCACGTCTTTCAATCTTGATATAATATAGAGATAACCGAGCAATATGGCGATTCGAAAACCTCCGGATACGAGGTTGAATCCTAATGCATTTTGTTCAACATCGAACAACGCCGTCGCGGCGAACAACGGTGTCACAAAAAACAACAGTAATGCGATACCGAATGCTACAAGCAGCGTCATCGCCATCCCGAGTGCCGTTGAACCTTTCGACTTTTTCTTCTCTTTATACACCTTTCCTTTTGCTTCGGTTTTATTACGCTCATCCTCTTCGGCATCCTCCATAGCAATATCCGCCGAGAAATTAAGTGTGCGGATACCGATCGACATCATCTCGACCAGCGTGATGAATCCGCGAACAACCGGAACATTCCACGATGGATTTTTTACCGTAAAAGGAATGTTTTCTTCCTGCTTTAACGTAATAGAGCCGTTTTTTCGCCGGACCGCAGTTACTACGCAGTGCGGCGACCGCATCATGACCCCTTCGATCACCGCCTGGCCGCCGACCTGAAGCGGTTGATTATTAGTTTTTTTCTGATTCATATTCCTTTATATAAGCACTGATAATGTGTTAAACCTTAAATATACGGATAATTGCAGATTTTCTCTATATATTACCAACAAATCGAAGCTATCTTTGGTTTAGACATGAAAATACGGTATTTTCCCTAATCACCGATGTTCTGCAAGGTTTGCAGAATCAGATCTTCCGGAGAAAATACATTACCGTTTGTGATGACTTTTTCGATGTCGCTTGTATTCAGTATATCCTCAAGCGGATCGGAATTCAGTATAATAAGATCGGCAAGCTTGCCGGGAGTAACCGAACCGAGCTCATCATCCATCCCCACAAGCTTAGCACCGTTGATCGTTGCCGTTTTTAAAATGTCAAGAGATGATAAACCCGCTTTTTTCATCAATTCAAATTCCCGGAATATTGCCGGTCCGTGCGGTGTTCCGATATTACCGGCATCGGTGCCTGCCGCTATAATGACGCCGCCTTCATGTAGAATTCTTAGATTCTGCAATTCAATTCGATCGTCCGGTACCGGCTGAGGGTTTTTCATTCGTTCAACTAACCACCCGGGAAGCATCTCATCGGGAATCTCACCGAGATGGGACAGACTTGCAATAATATCGGGATGCGCATATCGGGATTCGGGAATCGTGAGATTGACCT
>PWJF01000490.1 GCA_003560935.1 Ignavibacteriales bacterium | reverse complement strand
TTTTCTCCCGGATCAAGCTCCCCACTGCTTGTGCGATTGTAGTTTAAGTTATTGAAAATATTTTGGCAATCGGCGATTGCCCGATTAAATCTCCTGTTGAATCATTGGTCGGTCTGCTCTGGTTCGCAAAACCGATTCGACCCCCGCGATAGTCAACCCGACACAGAATAGCACACCAGCCCAGCAGACTAATTCAACCGCCACCAGAAGAGCTGGTTCGTGAAGAACATTCCAGGGGAGGTAAAACTCGAACCATGGAACCATCAGCACGTATCCGACGATACCGAACTGAAGACCGCGCTTCCACCAGGACCCCGTCCATGTTTTTGAAATCCATACATATACCATTCCCCATAGCGATCCGATGCTCAGAAGTCCGACGATTAGAATCCACGGCGCTTCGCCGGTTCGCGGTAATGGGTCGGCGGTGAATGCGTTCAACATTTTTTCACTCTGAAAATCAGGGTTGGAAAGAATCAATTGCGCGGGACTGAAAAAAATTACAATGCCGATAAACCATGCTATACCGCCGGTTAATCCTGCAATAATACCGTGTATCCATCTTGTAGAGCTAAACATAGTTATTTAACTTTTCTTCTATCGAAAATGGTAGGTGTGGTCTTAAGCCTTCCTACTACCGAAAAGCATGCAACCCGATACCCTGCATCAGCTCATCCAGTTCGTCCGTGCTTCCGGATTCCACTTAATGGTCGTCTTTTTCTGCTTCGTGAAGAATTCGATCGAGCTTTTCCCCGTAATATCGCACGCGCCGAATTTCGATTCGTTCCATCCGCCGAACGAGAACGGTTCGCGGGGGACGGGTACTCCGATATTCACCCCGATCATCCCGGCACTTGCCCGTTCGATCACATAACGTGCCATGCCGCCGCTTTGTGTGAACACCGCTGCGGCATTTCCGTACGGGTTACTATTCTCGATATCAATTGCTTCATCGAGCGTTTCGGTACGCATAATCGAAAGTACGGGACCGAATACTTCTTCCTGTGCGATGCGCATATCCGGTCGTACGTAATCCAATACCGTAGGTCCGACATAGTATCCGCCTTCTTTTCCTTCGACAACTGCATTTCTGCCGTCGACAAGCACCTGTGCTCCTTGTTCTTCCGCTTCGGTAATATACCGTTCGATGCGTTCCTTTGCTTCTTTGGAGATAACCGATCCGAGATTCTTTCCGGGGACGATCTTTTTTGCTTCTTCACATAATCGATCCACGATGTGGTCAACCGGACCGACGCCGACCATTGCCGAAGCCGCCATGCATCGCTGTCCGGCGCAACCGGACATCGAGGCCGCTATATTGGTTGCCGACATTTCTTCGTTTGCATCGGGGAGAACGATGAGGTGATTCTTGGCGCCGCCGAGGCATAGTGCCCGCTTATGATGCGATGTAGCTCTCGCGTAAACTATTTTTGCGACTTTTGTCGACCCGACGAATGTAATTGCCTGTATCACCGGATGATCGCATAATGCTTCGACGGTTTCCTGAGCGCCGTGTACTACATTGAACACGCCGTCGGGAAGTCCGGCTTCTTTCAGCAGCTCAGCAATCCGTATAGAGCTGAGCGGAACAAGCTGAGAAGGTTTCAGGATCATTGTATTTCCGAGCACAAGTGCATTCGGGATAGTCCAGTTCGGAACCATGTTGGGAAAGTTGAACGGCGTAATCGATGCGACGACACCGAGCGGGTGGCGGTCGATGCGGCATTCAACCCCCTTGCTCACTTCCTGTATCTCTCCGGAGGTGAGCTGCGGCATGGAGCATGCGAACTCCGTTACTTCTATTGCCTTTGCGATCTCGGCTTCGGCTTCGCCCATGATCTTGCCGTTCTCTTCATTGACGAGTGCCGCAAGAGAATCAAAGTGTTTTTCCATCAACGTTTTAAACCGATAGAATATCTGTACACGTTCTTTGATCGGTGTCCGCGACCAGCCATCGAATGCATCCGCTGCGGCACGCACGGCATCGTTTACATCCTGTGCCGTGGAAAGCGGAACTTTCCCGATCTGCTGTCCGGTTGATGGGTTCATGACGGGGAGAAACTCCTTGCCGTGTGAATCGACCCATGCGCCGCCTATATAATTCAAAAGAGTGCGTATTCCGTTGTCGGATTTAGTATGGGCCGCGATAGTTTCGAGCGGTGAGTGAGCAGCCGTATCCATGTTCTCCTCCCTGGAAATGATGGAATAAACGATATCTGAGTTAGGTAATTTAAACAGACCGATTGATAAAAGCAAGAAACGTGCAAAACCGCCCCCATAATTCCTGAATATTCCGTAACCATTATACTTTATTTACGTATAAAACGGAAATAAATTACCATATCGGTGTTGATTATTGATACGGCACTCAGTATAATACAAATCTTCATGCCGGTGAGGTAATTTCAGGCTCCGTTTCGGTATCCGGTACAGATAATAAGATAACAGCGTACTTTGAGGACTTTATGAATAACAAGGGTCTGGGATCGTGGATTGCCCGCCGCGCCCGTATGACGCCGGAAAAGACCGCTCTGGTCTTTGGCGACGATGAGTGTTCATACGAGATGTTTTATAGCAGAACTATACAATGTGCACACGCTTTTCGTTCGCTTGGTCTGAAACGCGGCGACAGGATCGGCTACCTCGGCCCTAACCGCCCCGCATTTCTTGAAACGATGTTTGCCGCCGCGTCACTGGGCGCGGTGTTCGTTCCCGTACACGCAGGGTTCTCCGTTCCGGATATATCGTATGTCGTTAACGATTCGGGGTGCAGCACCGTGGTATACGGACCCGATGCAGGATCTGTAATCGACGCGATCCGTTCGGATATTACGGTACGTTGTTTTATTTCGGTACAGGACAATGACGTTAACGATTATTCACTCGAATCGTTAATCGCCCGACAGCCGCTTACGCCGATCGAAGAGGAGGTAGGTATCGATGATCTGTCGATATTTTAAAACTCATCGAACGTCATCGTATCTCAATTTTATTTGGAAGTCCGGAATTTTACCGAACTATTCTGAACTCAGTGGGAGCTAATGACGCAGATATTTCTTGCCTCCGTTTTTGTATGTGCGGCGGCGATATCATTCCGGAGCCGTTGATACGTGCATGGCTTGGACGGGGAGTCAGATTTCAGCAGGGATACGGACAAACCGAGGCGGCACCGATGCTGCTCTTTCTCGATAAAGACGAGACGTTAACGAAGATCGGGTCGTCGGGTAAACCGCCGCTCTTTACCGATGTCCGGATTGTTCATCCGGATATGACCGATGTAAAACCGGGCGAACCCGGCGAAATAATTGCGCGAGGGCCGAATATTATGATGGGATACTGGAATCTGCCGGATATAACCGCTGCGAAGATTACCGGTGATGGATGGCTCCGGACGGGCGATGCAGCACGTATGGACAACGACGGACATATCTATGTACTCGGCAGAGTCGATGATGCGATTAAGATCGAAGGGAGGCTGCTTTTCCCCGCCGGAATAGAAAAAGTATTAAGCGGATATCCGGAAGTCACCGACAGTGCTGTGGCAGGAATTGACAAGAACGGTAAAGTAGTACTCACGGCATTTGTTGTAACGAAACCGGAAATGTCTGTTACCGTTGATGAAATACAGAAACGATTGAACGATGAGCTTCCTGCCGATCAAATTCCTGAAGAAATAAAATTTGTCGATAGTGTTCCGAGAAACCCGAACGGGAAAATTATTAGGAATAAGTTACAGGAACAGTCGACACACATATTTACTTATTGAAAAATCCATTATAAAATATACATACAATCGATAAGGTAAAATCACATGGCACAACTCAGGATGGAGGATTTTTTAAACCGTGTTCTTACGACCAGTGAACGGGTGAAGTTTTCACAGGCAGATCCGTACGGTCATCTCAATACCGCACAATATGTCGATATGGTATTAAATCACCGGCTGGAAGCGTTGACTACTCTCGCGGGTATAGACCTTATGACAATGACAAAGACGAACGGTGTTGCCTTTGTCATTCATAAATTCTCGGTACATCTGTTCGCTCCAAGTATGGTGGGGGATAAGCTGGAGATCGCAAGCTGGATTGCCGGTTTAAAATCGAACGGAATGGAAGTTCGGGGTATCGTCCTCGGAGAAGACGACGGAAAAACGCGAGCGGCGGGAATATTTGATTTCATTACCATAGATACGACAAAGGGCCGTCCGATTCCCCCGCCCGATGTTTTTGAGAGTCGATACGATAAAAATCCTCTTGTAACGCTCCCAACATCAAGCGATTTCCTGAGCGGTATTAAACGTATACCGGACGGATGGTAGTTTACTTGACATTTTTAATTATTTTACGTATCTAAAAAATCTCGATACACAGGCCTCACACTCGGTGTATCTGCTTAAGGACGGATACATTGTGTAATCTTATTCCGGTATATTACATTTCCTGTAGCCATATATCATTATCCGTTGGCGGAAGATTTGATGTTCATTTCAATACAACTGATCGTGCAGGGGTTACGTACCGGCACCGGTTACATGCGGATGAGGAACTGAGGGTAAATAGAATGGCGTTAATGCGGTAGATATTGATAATTCTTACATATAATTCATGACGATCATCAATATATAATACAATCACAAAATGAAGGAGGTATGGCATGAAACATCATATCATTCTCATTATCGGCGCTGTTTTATTGTTGGTATTTCAAATTTCCACAACAAACGCTCAGGATAATTTCCCGCCGCAGGGAACCTGGGGTATTCGTGCAAGTTTACAGGGTGATCAACAGGATATAATGGTTCCCTATCGTGCATCGGAAAGGGTAACCATTTCACCCGTATTCGGTTTTCGAGCGGTAGAAGATAGCCACACCAGCATCCGTTTCGGTGCCCATGCGCAGTTTTTCCGGAGTACCGGATCGGATTTTGGTACCTATATCGGCAGACAGCTTCTTATTCACATTTTTTCTCCGGACCAAGCCGATTCCGATACCGATATATTACTCGGTGGGGTTGCAGGAGGTGAGTATTTCATAAGCCGTAGCTTTAGTCTCGGAGTGGAAGGTCAGCTTAACCTGTTTCTTAACGGTGCAACTACATTCGGAACAAGGGCTGCTGTGACTGCATCATATTATTTCTAAATTCCGGAATCCGGCAGTTCTTCAAAATGCTACCCGGTCGCCCGGGTAGCATTTTTTTATTGTATTATTGATTATGAAGAAGGGATTACGTACAATAATACATCGCTTGATGTGAATAGAATTACATTTGCAGGTGATGTTATTGCATTGTTGAAAGAAGTACGGGAGAGTATCCGCTCGGCGTTGGTTCACAGCGATTCCGAATCTAACAGCGATTAAACGAACGATTGCGCAGTAATGACCATAAACGGAGATGAGGTATGAACCGATCATTATCCGGGTACTTCGTGTGGTATCTCGTCATTTCATTATCACTCTTATTGAGTGAACGGGATATCATTGCTGAGCAGAAATTATCCATTAATGTCATTGATGGACATATTCAAAGTATTGACGGTGTAACGCTTTACTACCGTGTAGCGGGATCCGGACCGGACACATTGCTCGTACTTCATGGCGGGCCCGGATTACATATGGATTACATCGTACCGGATCTAGAACCTCTCTCAGAACAATACACCGTGATCTATTACGACCAGCGCAGTGCCGGTAGATCGACTATGGTAATTGATTCCGCGTCACTTCATATTGACAGATATATCGCAGACCTTGAAGAAGTACGCCGGTACTTTGGAATCGACCGTCTGACGCTCTTCGGTCACTCCTGGGGTGCGGTGCTGGGGGCGCGCTATGTACGCGAGCATCCCGATAACGTTTCGCGGCTTATTATGGTGAGTCCCGGACCAATCCGGTATGATCCGTACGATGCTATGTTCTTTCCAAGAGTAACGGAGTGGATGGACAGTACCAGTCTCGTTGAGCTTGAATCATTACACAAAGCATTTGTTGCCGGGGAGGGAGATATCGTGACGGTGTGCCGTGAATTCACCGACATGTTCAAACGAGGCTATTTTTATGATCCATTCGATCTGGAAACCTTCGGCCGTATGCGCGGCGATATCTGCAGTGTGCCTGAACCGGCATTGCGTAACACATGGACGGTTAACGCTTTGACACTGCAATCAATTGGTGAGTGGGACTGGCGCAATGATTATCAGGATATCGATATCCCCGTGTTTGTCATTACCGGAGTGCGGGATGTTTTTCCAGTTGAGAACTTTCACGAGTGGGAAGCCGCATTTCAGAATGCACAACTCGTGCTGCTGGATCGTGCGGGGCACTATCCGCATGTTGAACGACCGGAGGGATTTTTTCAAACAGTATGTGAATTTCTTGATGATCACTGATCGATCCGGTCGGGAGTATTCACCAAACGTAATGGTAAGTAAATATCAACGTACATAACCTTACATTATAAAGGACCATGAAGGATAAAACTCATATAAGTAAAGGTTACTACATGAAAACCCTGGTTTTGATTTTGGTCATTGCAGTCAGTTCGTTTTCCACGGCTACCTCACAGGATGTCACGTTAAACGGTACTATAGATGAAACCGAATTAGTTTATCTGTCAACTATTCGAGAAGACTTTATCAGACACAAGGAAAACGTGTTCCTTCTCTACAATATCGGCATCGGTATCGTACAGCGTATCGATTCCCTTTTCACCGAACAGCGTGCCGACACGGCTAATACAGATCTGGTGAAAGGCATCATGGTCACCCGGCAGTACGACCGAACCATCATGGCTTACAGGGATATCCTCAATGGCAGCTACATTTCCGATCCCCAACTGAAGTTGAAA